>NZ_CASFWU010000001.1 GCF_949298305.1 uncultured Bacteroides sp.
CCTGCAAGTGGCCTTCCAGGCCTTCAAGAACGCCACGGCACAGGCGCCCCTCGAGGTGAAGGACGGCTTCACGCCCGAACAGCGCTTCTTCCTGGCCTATGCCGGTGTATGGGCCAACAACATCCGCCCCGAATACGTGCTGCAGATGACCAAGATTGACGTGCACTCGCTGGGCGAATGGCGTGTGAACGGCGCACTGCCGCACATCGGTGCCTGGTACGATGCCTTTGGCGTGACCGAGAAAGACCCGATGTTCGTGCCGCAGGCCGAGCGCGTCTCCATTTGGTAACATGGTTGACATAGCCCCCCCGTGCTTTTAAGAGTGTGGGCCGACGGCACACAGATAACACAGATTGGACGGATAACTACAGATTTATTTGTGGTTTACGATGTAGGGACGCACCACACGGTGCGTCCTTTTTTATCGTGTGTGTCGTTGGGAACGCGGTGCGCGTTTCGTGTAGGGGCGGGGTCGGCCCGCCCTGTATACATCCACGTTGTAGGGACGCACCCCGGTGCGTCCGCCCCGCACATGCAAACCGAACAAATGGCACACAGATGACACAGATTGGACGGATAACCACAGGTTGATAATTCGTTTATCTGTTTGCCATCGTTCATGAACCGCACGGCGTACATGCGGACGCACCGGGGTGCGTCCCTACAACGTGTAAGATTACGAGGTGCATTCGGGAGACGGTGAAAGGCTCCCTCCGTACTGTGGCAAAGGCTCCCTCCGTACATCGGCAAAGCCTCCCTTTGGAGTTGCTATACCGCACGGTATAAAAAACTATACCGTTCGGTATATGTAATTATACCGCACGGTATAAATAATTATACCGGGCGGTATACGAACTCCTAAAGGCTCCTTTGCGACACTGGCAAAGGAGCCTTTGAGATACTGACAAGGGGAGCGTTGCCGCTGTGCGGAGGGAAGCATGGGCGCTTTCCGCCCGTGGAGGAAGGTCAGGGGCGGAAGCCGATGCGCCTTCTGGGCGTTTCGGCGGCTTCGTCGGGCAGGGCGGCCTGCTCCACATCGGCCGCTTCGATGTTCCGGTAGAGCTCGGGGCGCTCGGCTTCGGACAGGGCAAGCACGCGCCGGGCCATGGCGGGCAGCAGGCGTTGCCCGATGAGCTGCTCCATCCAGCGGGCGTTGCTGAAGCGGGCGTCCTTGTGCAGCAGCGTCTCCTCGACGAGGCGCCGCAGGGCCTGTCCGGCTTCCGCCGTGAGGCGGTAGGCCTTGCGCTCCAGCAGGTTGCGGGCCATCTGCATCAGCTCGTCGGCCGTGTAGTCGGCAAAGTGGAGGCGGTGCTGGAAGCGTCCCTCCAGTCCCTGGTTGGCCTGCATCATGCGCTGCATGCCCTGCTCGTAGCCGGCCATGATGACCACCATGTCGGGGTTCTTGCGGGCCAGCACGGGCAGCAGGCACTCGATGGCGCGGTGGCCGTAGTCCTTGCGGTCGTCGGTGTCGGTGCAGAGCGTGTAGGCTTCGTCAATGAAGAGCACGTTGCCCCGCGCCTTCTCCAGCAGCGCCTGCATGTTCTGCTCGGTCTCGCCGATGTAGCGGCCCACGATGCTCCCGCGGTCGGCCGTGACGACCTCTCCCTTGGACAGGATGCCCAGCGAGCGGAAGATGCGCCCCATCATCTCGGCCACGGTGGTCTTGCCCGTGCCCGGGTTGCCGCAGAAGAGCATGTGGTGGCGGTTGTCCTCCTCGGCGGGGAGGCCCAGGCGGCTGCGCAGGCGGTCGAAGCGCGACTTCAGGAAGATGTCGCCCAGGCTCCGCTTGATGGCCTCCAGCCCCACCATGGCGTCCAGCCCGGCCATGCACTGCGCGAAGCCGTCTTCCGGCGTGCGGTCGATGACGGTGAAGTCGATGTCCCCGTCGCAGACGGTGGTGAGCAGCTCCTGGTCCGGCTGTGCGTTTCCGCCTTGCAGAATGCGCTGCTGGAAGCGCGGCAGGATGCCGCGGCGTACGAAGTCGTCGGCCCGCCGGCGGTCCCATCCGTCGGGCAGGCTGCCGGCGGGCGTGCCGCAGAAGAAGGCGGCCAGCCGTGCCTCGGCGGGGTGGGAGAGGACGAGCTTCTCGCGGGCCAGGCTCTGCTGGATGGTCCACACGGCCTCGTCGGGCGCGGCGCCCTCCACCTCGAGGCGGTTCTCTTCGGGGAAGAAGGCGGCCAGTTCGGGCGCGGCTTCCTGCAGGGCGCTGGTTTCCGCGGGCGTTCCGACGAGGATGAGCGACCACTCCTCGGCGCCGTTGCGCAGCTTGCCGGTGAGCAGGGTGCGCATCATGCGCCCGTAGGCGTGGTTGACCAGCACGTCGAGCCCGGTGAGGACAACGGTCTTCTCTCCGCAGTCGGCCAGTTCCAAGAGGAGGTCGCTGCAGACCTCCTCCTCCGCCTTGCCGGCCACCAGCTGGCGGGCGTCAATCTGTACGGCGGCTCCCCGCTGGTTCACCTCCAGCAGGCTGGTGACGTCCCAGGCCAGGTCTTTGCGCTGGCACAGGTCGGGGCCCGTCACCCAGTAGTGGGCGTTGTAGCCGATGGGGTCCATGCCGCTGGCGGCGCGCATGCGGTTGAGCGTGTTGCGGCGTCGCTGCTCCAGCAGGCGGCGCTTGCTGCGCCCGGTGCCGGGCAGCTCCCGGATGCGTTCCCACGCATGTCCGGCGACGAAGGAGAGGAGCTCGGCCTGGTACTCCACCTCGTAGGGCTGCAGCGTGTAGCCGCCGCAGCTGACGACGACGCCCTGGCGCAGCGTGAAGCCGAAGGCATAGAACGGCTGGCGGTTGTGGGTGAGGACCACGGTATAGTATCCGTCCAGCCAGATGAGGCCGGAGCGGACCGTTCCCTCCACGTGGCCCTCGCACCCCGCCGCGGGCACGGCAAGCCTCGTGCTGCCCATGGGCATGAGCTGGCGGGTGTAGCAGGTGGCGCGGTACTCGTCGCCGCTCCCGAAGCCCTTGCGGTGGGGGATTACGAGGCGCAGGCCGCCCGAGGTGCAGGCCGGTCCGTCTTCGGCGGGCATGGGCTCCCTCATGGCCATGACGGTCTGTATGGCCGGGTGCTGCAGCAGCTCGCCGTGCTTCACCACGCTGAAGTCCAGCCGCGTGTGGCCGCCCATCGGCTCGTAGCGCTCCGGCTCCTCGTCGGGCACGAGGTCGGCGAGGAGGAAGAAATAGCGTCCCGGGAGGACGGACAGGTCGAAGCGGAAGGTCAGGATGGCGTCGTAGGCCTCTTCGGTGACGTCGCCTACGGGTTCGCTCTCGCCCTCGCGGTAGAGCAGGACGCGGACGCCGGTGAAGGGGCGGTCCTCTCCCTGGCAGTGGATGCTGTCCAGCCTCAGGTGGAGGGCGGGGCACCCGACGGTGCGGGTGAGGTAGAGCCTGCGGTCCGTGACGGCCGTCTGCCCGCCGAGTTCCTGCCGGTTCCAGCCGAGGCTGAAGCCGTGGAAGTGGAGGGGTTCCGCGCCGTTGGCTGCGGGTACGAGGTAGGTGTGGCCGCCGTGGCGGCAGGGCTGGCAGGCGGGGGCGGCGTCGGCCGTCGGGGTTCCGTCTGTCTCTTCTTCTTGCGAACGGATGAACTCGTCAAGCAGTCGTTCAAACGTATCTTCTTCTGGTTCCTGAATAGGATTCTGGCTGTTGTTTTCAATCATGGCTTGTAAATGTTGGATGGGTGAATGAATCGGGTTCCGGAAATGCGGAATCCGGAGGAGTGAAAGGAGTCAAGGTCCGGTTAAGGTAGGGGCATGCCGGCCCCTTGCTTCATGCAGCGCGCGGGCCGCATGAATTGCCGGCGGGTGTCCAGTCTTTCAAAGAACACAACGACGCAACGGTTCCTGCAATGCTTCCGGCTGCTGCCTAAAGCCTCGCATGGAAGGCGACATGCTGTTGCTTTGAAAAACGGTATGTTAAGCTATGATTGAACATGTGTTCCGATGTCCGTATCTTACGGTTCTGCCGCAAAGATAGCGTTTTTTCCGGAACTGTGCACGTTTTGTCCTGATTTTTTTATACGTCCCCCTTCGGGCCGTCGGGGTTCCGTGCCGCTGCGGCAGGCTTTGCAGGCGGCTGTGTGCCAGCGGTTTGCGTCCCGTCCGGACGATGCCTGCACGGTGCGCGGACGATGCCTGCACGGTGTGCGGACGATGCCTGCACGGAGCGCGGACAATGCCTGCACGCTCCGGACGGGGCGCAGGCGGGATTCTCCGGGGGGAGGTCCGGTTTAATTATGCGTAATTAATTGCCTGCGTTTGTATGTCCTTACAACAAAATTTGTAACTTTGCGCCATTATAGGAATTTTTGCCGTTTTTCCAGAAACGGCCCCGCTGAATGGGAATTATATACGCGTATTAAAATAAATAAGTCATGTCTGAAACTAAAAGAATCAAAACAGCTCTGGTATCTGTTTACCACAAGGAAGGTTTGGATGAAATCATCACCAAGCTGCATGAAGAAGGTGTGGAGTTCTTGTCCACCGGAGGAACCCGCCAGTTTATCGAATCCCTGGGCTATCCCTGCAAGGCAGTGGAAGACCTCACCACTTATCCCTCCATCCTGGGTGGTCGCGTAAAGACACTGCATCCCAAAGTGTTCGGCGGCATTCTGTGCCGTCGCGGTCTGGAACAAGACATGCAGCAGATTGAGAAATATGAAATACCCGAAATAGACCTCGTTATCGTCGACCTGTATCCGTTCGAAGCCACGGTGGCCAGCGGCGCCGACGAGGCTGCCGTCATCGAGAAGATTGACATAGGCGGCATCTCGCTCATCCGTGCGGCTGCCAAGAACTACAACGACGTGGTCATCATCGCCTCGCAGGCACAGTACCAGCCCTTCCGCGACATGCTGATGGAGCACGGCGCCACCTCCTCCATCGAAGAGCGCCGCTGGTTTGCCAAGGAGGCCTTCGCCGTTTCTTCGCACTACGACTCGGCCATCTTCAACTACTTCGACGGCGAGGAGGGCAGCGCCTTCCGCTACGCGGCCGGCAACCAGAAGACCCTGCGCTACGGCGAGAACCCGCACCAGAAGGGCTACTTCTACGGCAACCTGGACGCCATGTTCGACCAGATTCACGGCAAGGAAATCTCCTACAACAACCTGCTGGACATCAATGCGGCCGTAGACCTCATCAACGAGTTCGGCGACGACATCACCTTCGCCATCCTGAAGCACAACAACGCCTGCGGCCTGGCCACGCGCCCCACGCTGCTCGAGGCCTGGAAGGACGCCCTGGCCGGCGACCCCGTATCGGCTTTCGGCGGAGTGCTTGTCACCAACGCCGTCATCAACAAGGAGACGGCCGAGGAAATCAACAAGATATTCTTCGAGGTCATCATCGCCCCCGACTACGACGTGGACGCCCTCGAGATACTGGGCCAGAAGAAGAACCGCATCATCCTGGTGCGCAAGCCCGTCGAGCTGCCCAAGAAGCAGTTCCGCTCGCTGCTGAACGGCGTGCTGGTACAGGACCGCGACCTGAAGATAGAGACGCCCGGGGAGTTGAAGGTGGTCACCACCAAGGCTCCTACCGCCCAGGAAATCGAAGACATGCTGTTTGCCAACAAGATTGTGAAGAACAGCAAGTCCAACGCCATCGTGCTGGCCAAGGGCAGGCAGCTGCTGGCCAGCGGCGTGGGTCAGACCAGCCGCGTAGACGCCCTGAAGCAGGCCATCGAGAAGGCCAAGAACTTCGGGTTCGACCTGCACGGAGCCGTCATGGCCAGCGACGCCTTCTTCCCCTTCCCCGACTGCGTGGAGATTGCCGGCAACGAAGGCGTGACAGCCGTCATCCAGCCGGGCGGAAGCATCAAGGACCAGCTGAGCTTTGACTACTGCAACGAGCACGGCATCGCGATGGTGACCACCGGCTTCCGTCACTTCAAGCACTAAAAACGATGGTTAATGGTTAATGGTAAATGGTTAATGACGGGTGGCCTGTTTCCGGCCGCCAAGGGTCATCCACCATTTACCGTTAGCCATTGCCGTTTGCTATTAATCATTAACCATTTATCATTAACCATTACAGAAAGATGGGATTTTTCTCTTTTACACAAGAAATAGCGATGGACCTCGGCACGGCCAACACCATCATCACCACAAACGGCAAAATTGTGGTGGACGAGCCTTCGGTGGTGGCTCTGGACCGCAGGACCGACAAAATGATAGCCGTGGGCGAAAAGGCAAAGCTGATGCACGAAAAGACCCACGACAACATACGCACCATACGCCCCCTGCGCGACGGCGTGATAGCCGACTTCTACGCCTGCGAGCAGATGATACGCGGACTCATCAAGATGGTGAACAACCGCCACCGCCTGTTCTCGCCCTCACTGCGCATGGTCATCGGGGTGCCTTCGGGCAGTACGGAGGTGGAGCTGCGTGCCGTGCGCGACTCGGCCGAACATGCCGGCGGACGCGACGTGTACCTCATCTTCGAGCCCATGGCTGCGGCCATCGGCATCGGCATTGACGTCGAGGCGCCCGAGGGCAACATGATTGTGGACATAGGCGGCGGCTCGACGGAGATTGCCGTCATCTCGCTGGGAGGCATCGTGTCCAACAACTCCATCCGCATTGCGGGCGACGACCTGACGGCCGACATCCAGGAGTACATGAGCCGCCAGCACAACGTCAAGGTGAGCGAACGCATGGCCGAACGAATCAAAATCAGCGTGGGAGCCGCCCTGACCGAACTGGGCGAGGATGCCCCCGAAGACTACATCGTACACGGCCCCAACCGCATCACGGCCCTGCCCATGGAAGTGCCCGTGTGCTACCAGGAAGTGGCCCACTGCCTGGAGAAGTCCATCTCGAAGATAGAGACCGCCATCCTGAGCGCGCTGGAGAACACACCGCCCGAACTCTATGCCGACATCGTACACAACGGCATCTACCTGGCCGGCGGCGGCGCCCTGCTGCGCGGACTGGACAAACGGTTGACAGACAAGATAAACATCCCGTTCCACATTGCCGAAGACCCGCTCCACGCGGTAGCCAAGGGAACGGGCGTAGCGCTGAAGAACGTAGACCGCTTCTCGTTCCTGATGAGATAAATCGTGAATTAGTGAATGGATAATTGGTAATGGCTCATTATCAACTATCCATTGTTTCCCTTTTTAAATTGTTATTGAAGCCGTGCGGAATCTGCTGAACTTTCTCATCAAATACAATTACTGGTTCCTCTTCCTTTTGCTGGAGGTAGCCAGTTTTGTTTTGCTCTTCCGCTTCAACCGTTACCAGCAGAGTGTCTTCTTCACCTCGGCCAATGCCGTGGCGGGCAAGGTGTATGAGCTTTCGGGAGGACTCAGCTCCTACTTCCACCTGAAGGCCGTGAACGAGGACCTACTGGACCGCAACATGTGGCTGGAGCAGCGGGTGGCCCTGCTGGAAAAGACCCTGCACGACCGGGGGATGGACTCCGTGCAGCTCTACAGCCTGCAGCGTACGGTGCCCGAAGACTATACGGTGATGAAGGCGGGCGTCATCAAGAATTCGCTGAACATGGCCGACAATTACATTACGCTGGACCGGGGACGTGACGCAGGCATCCGTCCCGACATGGGCGTGGTGGATGCCAACGGGGTGGTGGGCATTGTCTACAAGACTTCGGCCCATTATTCGCTGGTCATCCCGCTGCTCAACAGCAAGAGCAGCGTCAGTTGCAAGATTGTAGGAAGCGACTACTTCGGTTACCTGAAGTGGGAGGGGGGCGACTCGCGCTTCGCCTACCTGAAGGACCTGCCCCGCCATGCCGAGTTCAATCTGGGCGACACGGTGGTGACAAGCGGATATTCCACGGTGTTTCCGGCCGGGGTCATGGTGGGCACGGTGGACGACATGTCCGACTCTCACGACGGGCTTTCCTATCTGCTGAAAATCAAGCTGGCCACGGACTTTGGCAAGGTGAGCGACGTGCGCGTCATTGCCCGTACGGGACAGGACGAACAGAAGATGCTTGAAAAGGAAGAAGAAAACTGAGGTATGACAAAGCCATTGAAGGATAAGGATGTTGATAAACTATTTGCATAAATTGGGTTGGTTCGTCGGGCTGGTGTTGCTGCAGGCACTGGTGCTGAACAATGTACACATAGCCGGATATGCCACTCCGTTCCTGTATATCTATCTGATTCTGAAGTTCGAGTCGGATACACCCCGCAATGCGCTCATGTTGTGGGGCTTCTTCCTGGGCCTGGCCGTGGACGTGTTCTCAGACACGCCGGGCATGAATGCCGCGGCCACCGTGCTGCTGGCCTTTGTGCGGCCCTCGTTCCTGCGCCTGTTCGTTCCCCGCGACATGGTGGAAGGCTTCGTGCCGGCCGTGCGCGTCATGGGCATCGGCTCCTTTCTGAAGTATCTGGTGGCCTGTGTGCTGGTTCATCATGCCTTGCTGCTCACCGTGGAGTTCTTTTCGTTTGCCCATCTGGGTGCCCTCGCGTTGCGCATTGTGACAAGCACGCTGCTGACGGTGGCCTGCGTCATGGCTGTGGAAGGCATTCGGAAGAAGAAGAAATAGGAGGTGACGGACGGATGAAGAACTATGAGCTGGAGAAGAGAAAATATGTAATCGGATTGGTGACAGTGGTCATTGTCCTGATTTACATTGCACGCCTGTTCGACCTGCAGCTGCTGACGGACGACTACAAGCGGAACGCCGACAGCAACGCCTTCCTGAACAAGACGCAATACCCCTCGCGCGGTGCCATCTACGACCGCAACGGCAAGCTGCTGGTGTTCAACCAGCCGGCCTACGACATCACGTTTGTGCCCCGCGAGGTGGAACAGCTGGACACGCTGGACTTCTGCAACGCGTTGAACATCACCCTGGAGCAGTTCAACGAGCGCATGGCGGACGTGAGGAACCGGCGCCTGAACCCCGGCTACTCCAAGTACACCCACCAGACGTTCATGACGCAGCTCTCGGCCGAAGAGTGCGGCGTGTTTCAGGAGAAGCTGTTCAAGTTTCCCGGCTTCTACATCCAGCGCCGCACCATCCGCCAGTACACTTACAATGCGGCGGGACATGCGCTGGGCGACATCGGCGAGGTGTCCAAACGCGACATTGAGAAGGACAACTACTACGTCCGCGGCGACTACATCGGCACGCAGGGCATCGAGAAGTCCTACGAGAAATACCTGCGCGGCGAGAAGGGCGTGGAGGTGCTGCTGCGCGACGCCCACGGCCGCATCCAGGGGCACTACATGGACGGCAAGCTGGACCGCCCCTCGGTGCCCGGCAAGAACCTGACCCTGGGCATCGACATCGACCTGCAGATGCTGGGCGAACGGCTGATGAAGAACAAAATCGGCGCCATCGTGGCCATCGAGCCGGCAACGGGCGAAATCCTGTGCATGGTTTCCTCGCCCACGTTCGACCCTCACCTGATGATTGGCCGCCAGCGCGGAAAGAACCACCGCGAACTGCAACGGGACAAGAACAAGCCGCTGCTGAACCGCGCCATCATGGGTACGTATCCGCCCGGGTCTACCTTCAAGACGGCACAGGCGCTCACCTTCCTCCAGGAAGGAATCATCCACGAGGATTATCCGGCTTTCCCCTGCTCCCACGGTTTCAACTACGGCAGCCTGCACTTGGGCTGTCACGGGCATGCCTCGCCCCTGACGCTGATTCCGGCCATTGCCACATCGTGCAACTCGTATTTCTGCTGGGGACTGTTCCGCATGTTCGGCGACAAGAAGTACGGCTCGCCGCAGAACGCCATCACGGTGTGGAAGGACCACATGGTCTCGCAGGGATTCGGCTATCAGTTGGGAACGGACCTGCCCGGCGAGCAGCGCGGCCTGATTCCCAATGCCAAGTTCTACGACAGGGCTTACCGCGGTTCGTGGAACGGACTGACCGTCATCAGTATCTCCATCGGGCAGGGGGAAATCCTGGCTACGCCGTTGCAGATTGCCAACCTGGGGGCGACGATTGCCAACCGGGGCTACTTCATCACGCCGCACATTGTGAAAGAGATACAGGACAACGAACTGGACAGCATTTACCGTACCCCGCGCTATCCCACCATCGACAGGGTGTACTACGAGGAAGTGGTGAAGGGAATGCGTGCCGCCGTGACGGGTAGCACGGGCAGTGCCACCTGCCGCATGGTGGGCACCATCCTGCCCGGTGTGGAGGCCTGCGGCAAGACGGGTACGGCGCAGAACCCGCACGGCAAGGACCACTCGGTGTTCATGGGCTTTGCGCCTATGGACAATCCGAAGATTGCCATTGCCGTCTACGTGGAGAACGGTGGCTTCGGTGCCACCTACGGCGTGCCTATCGGGGCCATGATGATGGACCAGTACCTGCACGGGAAGCTGTCCCCCGAGAACGAAGTGCGGGCAGAAGAATTCAGTAACCGAGTGATAGTATATGATGACAAGGAGAGATAGTGTTTGGAAGTCTTTGGACTGGCTGACCATCGGGGTCTACCTGATGCTGATTGTGTTCGGATGGTTCAGTGTGTGCGGTGCGAGCTATGACTACGTGGACCGCGACTTTCTGGACTTCTCCACCCGTGCGGGCAAGCAGTTTGTCTGGATTATCTGCTCCTTCGGGCTGGGGTTTGTCCTGCTGATGCTGGACGATACGGTGTACGACACGTTTGCCTACCTCATCTATGCGGGGTTGCTGGTGCTGCTCATTGTCACCATCTTCATTGCCCCCGATACGAAGGGTTCCCGTTCGTGGCTCATTCTGGGGCCTGTCAGCCTGCAGCCCGCCGAGTTTGCCAAGTTTGCCACGGCGCTGGCGCTGGCCAAGTTCATGAATGCCTATTCCTTCACGATGCACAGCTGGCGGAACGTCTTCATCATGCTTTTCCTGATACTGTTCCCCATGCTCCTGATTATCATGCAGCGCGAGACGGGTTCGGCGTTGGTCTATCTGGCCTTCTTTCTGGTGCTTTATCGGGAAGGGATGCCCGGCTCCATCCTGTTTGCGGGACTGTGTGCCGTCATCTATTTCGTAGTGGGCATCCGCTTCGACGGGGTGTTCATTGCCGACACGCCGACACCGGTGGGCGAGTTTGCCGTGCTGCTGATGGTGCTGCTGTTTGCGGGCGGCATGGTGTGGGTGTACAAGAAGAAATGGGAGCCTGTGAGGAACATCATCGGCGGTTCGCTGGGCGTGTTGCTGGTGGCCTATCTCGTTTCCGAATACCTCGTTCCTTTCAATCTGGTGTGGGTGCAGTGGGTGCTGTGTGTGCTTGCGGTGGTCTATCTGCTCTTTCTGGCCCTGCGCGAACGTCAGTGGACCTATCTGCTCACGGCATTGTTTGCCATTGGTTCCGTGGCTTTCCTCTATTCCAGCGACTATTTCTTCAACAAGGTGCTGGAACCCCATCAACAGATACGTATCAAGGTGGTGCTGGGCATGGAGGAGGACTTGGCCGGTGCGGGCTATAACGTCAACCAGTCCAAGATTGCCATCGGTTCCGGCGGCCTGACGGGGAAAGGCTTCCTGAACGGCACGCAGACCAAGCTGAAGTATGTGCCCGAGCAGGATACGGACTTTATCTTCTGTACCGTGGGCGAAGAGGAGGGCTTCGTGGGCTCGGTGGCAGTGCTGCTGCTTTTCCTTATCCTGATACTCCGCCTGATTGCTTTGGCCGAGCGCCAGCCGTCCGCATTCGGGCGGGTGTACGGCTATTCGGTGCTCAGCATCTTCCTTTTCCATCTGTTCATCAATATCGGTATGGTGTTGGGCCTGACACCGGTCATCGGGATACCGCTTCCGTTCTTCAGCTACGGGGGGTCTTCGTTGTGGGGATTCACCATCCTGCTGTTCATTTTCCTGCGGATAGACGCAGGCCGTGGCAGGTATCTGGTGTAGTCAGTCCGTAGGCTCCAGTCTGATTCCTACATCGCTGATGCCGGACAGCGACGGGACCGCAAAGGCATGGGTGATTTTGAAGCGATAGTTTCCGGGCCTTCCTATCCGTATGCTTCCGGCAGGGAAGTCTGCCAGATATAGTCCTCCCCAGCCTTTTCCTTTCCACTTCCCCTTTTCGTCGGACAAGGTCAGACGCAGGGTGTCTGTGGGCAGTTGGCTGTTTTCGGGCCCTTCGCACCCGATGGTCAGGTTCAGGTTCTGGTAGGGATAGTCGCTCTTGTGCCTAATTTCTACGGATAGTTTATAGTAGGTCTGCGAATCGGGTACGGCAACGTCGTAGAACAAGGTGTCTTCCTGTTTCCATCCTTCGGGCGGCAAGGGCCGGAAGGCATGGTAAACGGTGTGTTTGTCGCATGCGGTCAGGATGCATGCGACAAACAGCAGCAGCGCCCCTTTCGGGAGGAGGAAAGCCTTATTCCTGAGCCGTCTTTTCATTGTTGTTCGGTTTTTCGGCGGGTTGGGGTTTGGGGCGGTTGTTGCGCTGGTTGTTCTTCCGTCCGTTGCGCTGTTCTTGTCCGGCGGCTTCTTCGCCCTGGCCTTGGGTCTGCTGTGCCCGGCGGGGCTGTTGCTCATTCTGGGTCTGCTGTTCCCGTTTGGGCTGTCGGGCACGTTGCTGTTCACCGCCGTTCTGCTTGGGCGGTTCCTGCTTGCGCTTGTTCGCTTCCTTGGCGGGTTTCGGCTGCTGTTCTTTGCCTTGCTCCTTGTTGGGCTGCTGCTCCTGGGCTTGAGGCGCCGCGTTTTGTCCGTTTCCTTGCGGGCGGTTGGCATTGGCTTTTTTCTTTTTCTTGCTTCGGCCGTTGCCGCCGGTTTCCTTGTTCTCGCCGTCGCCTTTGCCTTTGCGGTTGCGGTCGAAACGGGTCACGCTTTCCTGTTCCAGCAGGTCGGCAGACTTTTTGCTTTCCGTATGTTGGGTTTCTTCAGTCAGGCTTTCCGGTTTGATGCCCCGTTTGTTCATGCCGATAATCTCGAAGGCACGCCGTCCGCTGATGGTGACCAGGTTGGCGGGGATGGTCTTGTCCGTTGAGTAGGTGACCTGGTTGCTCAGGATGTCTGCCTTGAAGAAGTAGAATACGCCGTCCTTGGTCTCCAGCTCGATTTCCTTGGAAGGCAGGCGCTTCTGTGCCTCCACGTAGCAGTCCACTTCGTAGTTGAGGCAGCACTTCAGCTTGGCGCACTGTCCGGCCAGTTTCTGCGGGTTGAGCGAGATGTCCTGAAAGCGTGCGGCGCTGGTGGATACCGAAACGAAGGAGGTCATCCACGTGGCGCAGCAAAGCTCGCGGCCGCACGGGCCGATGCCTCCAATGCGTCCTGCTTCCTGGCGGGCGCCTATCTGCTTCATTTCGATGCGTACACGGAATACCTCGGCCAGCACTTTGATGAGTTGGCGGAAGTCTACCCGCTCGTCGGCAATGTAGTAGAAGATGGCCTTGTTGCCGTCTCCCTGATATTCCACGTCGCCGATTTTCATTTCGAGCTTCAGGTCAAGGGCAATCTGGCGGGCACGGATCATGGTGCTGTGTTCGCGTGCCTTTGCCTCGTTGTACTTCTCCATGTCGACCGGCTTTGCCTTGCGGTAGATGCGCTTGATGTCGGCTTCCGACCGTATGTTGGCTTTCCGCATTTGCAGGGGGACGAGTCGTCCGGTCAGCGTCACCACTCCGATGTCGTGTCCGGGTGCGGCCTCCACTGCCACGATGTCTCCTTTTTCCAGCGGAATCTTGTTGCTGTTGCGGTAATATCCTTTCCGGGTATTCTTGAACTGTATTTCCACATATTCGCTTTCTTCGGCGTTTCCGGGGATGTCTGCCAGCCAGTCGTAAGTGTTCAGCTGTTTGTCCTGTCTGCCGCAGCTCCTGCGGCAGAGGCTCCCGTTTCCGTTATGTAGTTTGAAATCCGTCATTGTTATTGTTTCTTTATTTATAGTGAGATGATTGGGTATTATGTCTTTTGTTTTTTCTCGGAGGGTTCGTATCTGCGTCTCATTGTTTCAGCAGTACAATCATTTTCAGCGCGAAGTCGAAGAATACCATCCTTGCGTTGACGTTCTGTTCGATGTGAATCTGTGCCTCGCTCAGTTCGTTCATGATGCCCATGACGTTCCGTTCGTTGACAAAAGGGGCAAAGCGGACGGCAAATTCCTGCTCCTGCAGCGTCATGTAGTTCATCTGTTTGCAATGGAGGTTGTAGACAAAGTTCTCGCGAATCATGCGCTGGCAGTAGGCCAGGAAATTCTTCTGTCTTTCGCGTCCGATGCTTGCCAGCTGTTCGCTCCATTGTTTCATTTCCCGTATCTTGCGCTGGTAGGACAAGCGCATCAGGCTGACAAACCAGTTGAAGAACAGCTCATTCTCTTCGTTGAGGTGTATGGTCTCCAGCGCCGTTACGAAATTGCCGTTGGCCAGGTGGGCAATGGTTGCGCTGTCCTTGGGCTGCACGCCGTATTTCTGGCTGAGGGCTTCCGCCATGTCCGTTTCCTCTATCTTGGGGATGTTTATGCGCTGCGTGCGGCTCAGTATGGTGGGCAGAATCTTATCCGGGTTCTCCGACACGAGCAGGAATACGGTTTCCCGTGGAGGCTCTTCCAGCAGTTTCAGCAGCTTGTTGGCGCACGTCTCATGCATTTTCTCGGGCAGCCAGACGATGACAATCTTATATCCTCCCTGGCTGGATTTCAGGCTGAGCTTGCGGGTAATCTCATCGCTTTCACGGGCGTAGATGATGGCTTGTCCGTTCTCGTTCCCCATCTCGTCCAGCCAGTGGTTCAGGTTGAAATAGGGCGTTCCCAGCAGCAGTCGTCGCCATTCGGCAATGTAGTCGTCGCAGACTTCTTTTTTCGTCTTGGCGTTCTTTACGATGGGAAAGGCAAAGTGTACATCCGGGTGTATCAGTTTGTCCCACTTCACGCACGAGGGACATGTGCCGCAGGCGTCTTTTTCATTTCGGTTGGGGCAGCAAAGGTAGCGGGCATAGGCCAGTGCAAGGGCCAGTTTGCCTGCTCCGGCGGGTCCGCAGAAGAGCTGTGCATGGGGAATGCGCCCTTCGCACACTTCGTGGGTCAGCCGTTCTTTTACTGTGGCTTGTCCGATGATGTCTTTGAAACTGAACACGGGGCTGGTCTGTTTAACGTGGATGAATGTTGATAATCAATAAATCTGGCGGGCCACTTCACGGATGCTGTCCGCTGCTCCTACCGAATAGAAATGCAGGCTTGGCACTCCGTTGGCTATCAGTTCCTTGCACTGCTTGACGCACCATTCAATGCCCACCTGCTGGGCCTCGTGGTCGTCCCGGCATTTCAGGAGCTCGTGCGTCAGTTCTTCGGGCAGGTCAACCTTGAATGTCTTGGGAATCATCGACAGCTGCGAGAGCTTCTTGAACGGTTTGATGCCCGGGATGATGGGCACGTTGATGCCGGCTTCGTTGGCCCGTTTCACAAAGTCGAAGTATTTCCGGTTGTCGTAGAAGAGTTGTGTCACGGCGTACTCTGCGCCGGTTTCCACCTTCCGTTTCAGCCAGTAGAGGTCGGTTTCCATGTTGGGGGCCTCCTCGTGTTTTTCGGGATAGCAGGCTACACCATACGAGAACGGTGTCTGGGTAATTTTCATTTCAGAGCCGTCCACGAAAATTCCTTTGTTGAAGTTGTTGATTTGCTCTTCCAGTTCCACTGCATGACTGTAGCCTCCGTTTTCGGGGACGAATACGCTTTCGTGCTTGGCTTTGTCACCCCGCAACACCAGCAGGTCTGTGATGCCCAGAAACTGCAGGTCCAGCAGCACATATTCCGTTTCTTCACGGGTGAATCCGCTGCACAGGATGTGTGGCACCATGGGGATGCCGTACTTGTTCTGTATGGCGGCAGCTACGGCCACGGTTCCGGGGCGGCGGCGCAAACGGCTGCGCTTGAAAAGTCCGTTGCCCAAGTCCTGGTAGACGTATTCGCTGCGGTGTGTGGTAATGTTGATGTATTTGGGTTCAAATTCCCGTAGGATGTCTATGGTCTGGTACAGCTTTTCGATGCCGGTGCCTTTCAGGGGCGGCAGTATTTCGAAAGAAAAAGCTGTCTTTTCACTCTTGTGTATTAGGTCTATAACTCTCATTTCTTTTTCGTGGTCTTTGTTTGGAAAAAGCGGTTTTTGCTCAACGAAAACAAATGTACGAAAAAGAAATGAGATATAGAACCCTTGCAGGCAATTTTCGGGAGAAGCCTGTCAAAATGCTTGCTGAATCGGCCCGTTCCGTTTCCCGGCCGTATTCTGGCGGTGTGCTTCGGGAGGGCGGTAATCTCATTCCTTCAGACAGCGGATGGCCAGTGCCTTATAATAGTCTTTTCCTTCAGACAGCGTGTGATACTGTTGTATAGTGTCGTATTCTCCAAGCATAAAGCTGGTCTTTTCGGGAATCTGTTTTCCTGTTTCGTCGGTACTCCAGTATCCCACCATTTCGTTTACGCACATGTGCGTACTGAGCCATACTCCTACGGGGTAGGCGCAGAAGTAGCTCAGGTTGGTTACGGGCGCTACCTCGTATCCTTCTTCGTAGTTGTTCCAGCTGCCTTTCTTCAAGGCTGCGGCATTGCCTACGTATTCTTCCAGTCTGCTCCAGTCGCTTGTCCGCGGAATCCGCCATCCTTGGGGAGCCAGCTCGTTGGCCAGTAGGGCTTCGCCGTTGTAAAAGTACATCTTTCCGTTTTCGGAGAGAAAATAGCCGGCTCCTTCTCCGATTTTGGTTTGTTCTGCCAGTTCGTCGCCGTTTCTGTACAGGGTTGTCTTCAGTTCTTCCCTCATCCAGTATTGGGTTCCTATTTTTACGATGGAGTATGTCTGGAGTATTCCTTTCCGCAAATCTCTGAGGAGATAGCTGCTTACGTTGACCTTTGCCGGGTTTTCGGGCTGTGTTAGGGCCATTTCTCCTTCCTGGTCGAAGAAGATTTTACTGATGGGGGCTGAAGTTCCCGCCGTGTAGTCCGGTGTATTGGTTTCCGTGTCCCAGCATAACTTGCCCCCGTGGGTGTCCGAAGTTTCATCCAGCAGTTGCAATACGGTTCCTTTCGTCAGTATGGTTTCTCCGTTCTTTACAGGATAGGCCACGATGGCCCGTGAGTCGATTGACCCGTTGGTGGATTTTAGATATTCTTGACAAATCTCTGCCACGGCGTCCCCTCCCTGGTATACGCGGTATATGTTTGAACTCTTGAACGAAAGGGCTGAGATGTGGACGGCATTGAGCTGATGGTCGTTTTGGCAGCTGTTGTTTCCTTCTTCGTTTGCGCTTTCCCAGTCTTCTATGCCGCAGCTGATGCTTGCCAGTGTGTTGTCCGTCAGCTCCGTAGCCTCTATTTGGATGGTGTATTGCTTGCTGCTCGTCAGACTGTTCAGCGGGACGGGCGAAGTGTATATCTTCCCGTTCCATTCTATTTCAATGGTTTGTCCGCTGACGGTTTGCGGGATGACGATGGCTTCTATTCCGGTCAGTTTGTTGTCAGATACGCTCCACTCTCCGGACAGGATGATGTCTTTTTCGTCGCTCAGGTCCGTGAACTTGTCTTCGGCCATGTCATAGCCTGCCTGTGTCTTGAAGCCGGTAAGAATAATTCTGGGATTGTCGCTTTTCATGTCCTCTGCCGTTTCTTTCCCTTGCGGAAGCATTTCGATTCTGAGGCGGGAAAACTTATGCTTGAAGGTCAGCTCAACGGGCTCGTTGCTGCTGCCGACATTCTTTTTGATGGCAACCATGAAATCGGACAGGGAGTTGTCCCTTTGGTCGGCCTGTACCGCAACAGGCAGAACCGTGCTTCCTTCTGCAATGCTTTCTTCCGTGTAAGGATAGTAGGAAATGAAATCGAGCGTGGCGTTTCCTTCTGGATAGAACACTTCCCTTTCGGCCAAGAGAGTTGTCTTGTCGTTGCACATCAGCTTCAGGTTGTCGATGTACCGGTTCTTTTCGATGGAAGAACCGGTCAGAATGCCGAACAGGCCTACTTGGTCTCCAGCTTCGAAAGCGTTGTTCTCCACTCGTGTGCTGGAGGAACTTTTGCTGATTTCGATGGAAAAGTTGATGGGAATGTTGCCTTCTCTTATTTCATTGTCACGAATTTCGTTCACACATGAGGGCATTGTTGCCATGCAGGTAATAGCCATGGCATAGAAGATTCTTGCTGCTTGTTTCATGTTGTTTGAATTACAGGTTATTAAATAGTGAGGGCACAGAAAACTCCGCATATACGGTCGTGTCGTTTTTTTTAGGAAGGAACCGAGGTGTCTGCCAGGCCGGCCAGTTGGTAGGTGCCTCGATAGCCTGTAAGACAAGGCTGTGCGGGGGCTTTCCTTTGCATGGGTTGGTTTTGAAGTCTTGCGGATGCGGACATTTAGGATTGTCCTTTTGCAAGGAGTCCTAAGTCTTTCTGTTGTTTTCCATAATATAGTCTTTTCGGCAAATATATACTTAAAATGTGAAATAAGCTATTCTTTTGATGTTTTTTTTATGATTTTCTATCATTAATGTTATTTGAATGTCTTTTTTGTGCGTTTTTTGTTGCTGAGGAATCGAAATTAAAGACTTCTGTCTTTCTGCCTGCAACCCCAAAACCGGCGACGTCCTGGGCTTTGCAGAAACGGGGTTGGTGTTAGCAGGTTTAAATATTTGTTTGCTTTGTTTGCATCAATTACTCTCTTTTTTGTACTTTTGTTCAAAATATGAGAAAAGGCGTTAAGAGGGGTGAAATCCTTTTAGTGCTCCTGCGCCAAAGTATTTTATGCTGAAAGAGGGAGCCATAAGCAACATAAACTAACAAGGTTATGAGACATTCTAATTTCTTGAAAGGACTGTGGGCTGTCGCATCGTTCCTTTTGATTTCCGTTTCGGGCCATGCCCAGTTTCTTCGAACTTCCTATTTTCTGGACGGAAGCCACTTCCGCCAGCAACTGAACCCGGCGCTGGCTCCTGAACGCGGCTACATCAATTTCCCCGTCATCGGCTCGTTCAACGCCACGGTCAACTCGTCTTCGTTCGGCCTTCAGGATGTGATTGACATCATAGACAACAGCAGCCAGAGCGACTATTTCATGAGCTCGGACTTCATCAACCGCCTGGACGCTTCCAACCGTCTGAACGTGAACATCAGTACGGACATCCTTTCGGCCGGCTGGTACAAGGGTCAAAATTTCTGGTCATTCAACGTGGGGCTGCGCAACGACATCGGCGCCTCCATCCCCAGAAGCATGTTTGAATTGCTGAACGAAATGAACGGTATGGATGTAAACACAATAGACTGGAGCAACTACAACCGCAATGTGGGCGAAGAGAGCCTGAACATCAACTCCTATGTGGAAATCGGTGTGGGATTTGCCCGCAACATCAACAGCCGGCTGATGGTGGGCGGCCGTGTCAAGGGCTTGCTGGGCGTGGGAAACATGAAGCTGGAGGTGAGCCGGATGGCCGTCAACACCAACTTGAGCGGAATACCCGACCCGAGCAGCCTGAACTGGAACGAAGTGGCCAACAACCCTGAATATGCCGCCCAGCTGGCCAACAGCATCAACGGTTCGGGACGCATCGAGGTGGCTGCTTCCTTGGAAAGCTCGTTCAAGGGACTGGAACTGAATGAAAACGAAAACGGCTATATTGACGAGATAGACTTCGACGGCGGAAAGGCCGGTGTGGCCGGTTACGGTGCCGCCATTGACCTGGGTGCCTCTTACAAACTGCTCGAGCGACTGACGGTTTCGGCCTCTCTGCTCGACCTGGGCTTCATCCGCTGGGGCAAGGGCAGTACTACGGTGGCCACCGCGCAGACTTCAGACGATTTGTCCTTCAACTTCGACCAGTCGATGTCTTACGATGAAAGACTGGCCGAGGTACAGCGCTTTGCCGACATCGTGGGCAGCAGCGAGGTCTTGAACAGTGACCTGCTCCACATGAAGGTGGACGAGGGAGGTGCCAAGGCACGCACTACCGCGCTGACTTCCACGCTGGCTCTGGGTGCCGAATATACCGTTCTGGGCGACTGGCTGACGGTGGGCGCGCTCTATACGGCCCGCTTCGTACAGCCGAAGACGCTGAACGAACTGACCTTCTCGGCCAACTTCCGTCCGAAGAGCTATCTGAACGCGGCCCTCAGCTACTCGGTGCTCCAGGGCGCCGGAAAGACCTTCGGCCTTGCCGTGAAGCTGGGTCCCCTCTTTGTGGGCACGGACTACATGTTCCTCGGAGAGAACACCAAGAACGTCAACGCCTATCTGGGCATTTCCATCCCGCTGGGCAAGAAGAAGGTGAAGGCCTGCCAGGCTGATTGAGGCCGCTGTGTCGGATAAAACGTCAGGCACGGGCGATGCGGACGGACACACAGTGTCTCCGCTTCGTCCGTGCCTGAGTGTTTCTGTACGGGCAGGCCGCTCCGCGCGTGGCGCGGCGGGAGGATTAGGCCTCCTGCCAGTCGCCGTTGGCCTTGATGAGTTCAATCAGCTTCTCCACGGCTTCCGCTTCGGGGATGTTCTTCTCGATGCATTCCTTCCGCTTGTAGAGGCTGATGCGTCCGCGTCCGGCGCCCACGTAGCCGTAGTCGGCGTCGGCCATCTCGCCGGGGCCGTTCACGATGCAGCCCATGATGCCAATTTTCAGGCCCTTCAGATGGCTGGTGGCGGCTTTGATGCGGGCAATGGTGCTCTCCAGGTCGTAGAGCGTGCGTCCGCAGCCGGGGCAGGAGATGTATTCCGTCTTGCTGGTGCGCAGGCGTCCGGCCTGCAGGATGTTGAAGGCAGTGGCGTCGAGGGTGCGGGCGTCGATGTCTCCCTGGTTGAAGAGGAAGAGCCCGTCGCACAGGCCTTCGAAGATGAGGGCGCCCATGTCTGCGGCAGACTTTATCTGGAAGTCCTCCGCCTCGTGTTCGGCATAGTGCTGGAAGAAGATGACGGGGTTCTCCAGCCCTTCGTTCGTCAGCTGGTGGGCCAGGGCGCGGAACTCGCCCAGACGGTTGGGATGGTTGCTCTGCGCGATGAGCACCACCTCGGGATGATACTTCAGGCAGGCGATGGCCTCCTCGTTCAGTCCCATATACGTAATGAACAGGAACTTCAGCGAAGCCGTGCAGCCAGCCATGAACGGCAGCTGGTCACCCTTGAATACCGGCCAGGTGTCCTTCTGTCCTTCCCACACGTCGGCATCCACAATGAGCGGCAGGCCGGCGGGGCGGTTGTCGGGCAGGCGTCGGCCCGTATATACATAGTCGGGCGTGAACTGCGGGTCGAAGTCCGTGCTGCCGTCCAGGCGTGCGGCGAGTACCACGGGCAGGTTGCTGCCGCCTATGTTGTGCACGGCGCGGGTCGGACGGCGCGAGGGGGCCAGGTAGTCGAACTGCGGGGCGGCGGCTCCGGGAATGTAGGGATGGCCTTCGCGCAGGGCGATGTAGTCTGCCAGCTTGCGGGCCACGGGTATCTCGGCCTCGGGGGCTTCGCTCAGCGAGACGCGGATGGTGTCGCCCAGTCCGTCGGCCAGCAGGGCTCCGATGCCCAGCGCCGACTTGATGCGTCCGTCTTCGCCGTCGCCCGCCTCGGTGACGCCCAGGTGGAGCGGGAAGTGCATGCCCTCCTTCTCCATGACGGCGGCCAGCAGGCGGACGGTGCGTACCATCACCACCGTGTTGGAGGCCTTGATGGAGATGACCACGTCCTTGAATCCTTCGTCCACGCAGATGCGCAGGAACTCCATGCACGACTCCACCATGCCTTCGGGCGTGTCGCCGTAGCGCGACATGATGCGGTCTGACAGCGAGCCGTGGTTCACGCCGATGCGGATGGCCGTGTGGTTCTCCTTGCAGATGTGGAGGAAGGGCACGAAGCGGGCACGAATCTTCTGCAATTCCTGTGCATACTCCTCGTCGGTATATTCCAGGTGCTTGAAGGTGCGGGCGGCGTCCACGTAGTTGCCCGGGTTGATGCGCACCTTCTCGGCGTAGAGCGCGGCCACGTCGGCCACACGCGGGTTGAAGTGCACGTCGGCCACCAGCGGCACCATGTAGCCGTCGCGGCGCAGGGCGGCATTGATGTTCTTCAGGTTCTCGGCCTCCTTGACGCCCTGCGTGGTGAGGCGGACGTATTCGCCTCCCGCGTCCACGATGCGTTTGGCCTGTGCCACGCAGGCGTCGGTGTCCTGTGTGGCGGTGTTGGTCATGCTCTGTATGCGGATGGGGTTGCTGCCGCCCAGGGGGGTGGCTCCTATGTTGACTTCGGTGGTTTCCCTGCGGGAATAGTTGAATAAATCCATGATGAATGAAGAATTAAGAATGAAGAACTAAGAATGGGGGATGCGCGTGCCGGTTCTTCATTCCTAATTCTTCATTCTTCATTTTTAGTTGGTCTTGTATTCGTATCTCACGTCTTTCAGGTCCTCGTTGGCCTTGGTGATTTTCTTCTTCAGGCCTTCCTTGTAGGTGGCGAAGGCTTGCGCCAGGGCGGTGTCTTCCAGGGCCAGAATCTGCACGGCCAGGATGGCTGCGTTCATGGCGCCGTCTATGGCCACTGTGGCTACGGGGATGCCGGGAGGCATCTGGATGATGGAGTAGAGGGCGTCCATGCCGTCGAGCACGGCACCCTTGATGGGCACGCCGATGACGGGCAGGGTGGTGTTGGCGGCAATGACGCCGGGCAGGGCGGCAGCCATGCCGGCAGCGGCAATGATGACCTTGATGCCGCGTTTGCGGGCGTTCTTGGCGAACTCTTCCACGGCCTCGGGGGTGCGGTGGGCCGAGAGGGCGTTCATTTCAAATGGCACGTGCATGTCGTTGAGGAGTTGGGCGGCCTTCTCCATGACGGGGAGGTCGGACGTGCTGCCCATGATGATGCTTACAGTTGGAGTCATGATAGTTAGTGGTTAGTGATTAGCGGTTAGCGGTCAGTGGTTAGTGATTAGTGGGCTGCGCATAAAGATACTGACCACTAATCACTGACCGCTAACCACTGCTTGTTTTATTCGTTCACCAGTGCCTGGTAGGCTTCGGCGTCCAGCAGTTCGTCGAAGTTGGCTTCGACGGCGGGCTTGATTTTGATGAGCCATCCTTCGCCGTAAGGGTCCTGGTTGACAAGTTCGGGCTGGTCGGCCAGTGCCTGGTTCTGCTCCAGCACTTCGCCGCCCACGGGCATGAACAGGTCGGAGATGGTCTTTACGACTTCGATGGTTCCGAATGCCTCGCCGGCGTCCAGCGTCTCGCCTTCGGTCTGGATGTCAACAAACACGATGTCGCCCAGCTGTTCCTGAGCATAGTCGGTGATGCCTACATAGGCCACGTCGCCTTCCAGGCGAATCCATTCATGTTCTTTGGTGTACTTTACGTTAGTCGGAAAATTCATGATTGATTAGTTTTAACAGGTTAATATTGTCGTTTTTATAATAATGTTCTCTTTTCACTTTCGTCCTAAAACAGGAAGATACGGAACAAAATGTTGCTCACGGGGTGAAGCACCAGCAGCGAACAGACCAGCCCCACCACGAAGCCGCCTATCACCTCGCCCAGTGTGTGGTGCTGCAGGATGATGCGGGCCGTGCCCAGCACGCCGGCAATGATGATGAAGAGGCAGAGCCAGTTCAGTGGATTGTATCCGAAGAGGGCACTGAAGGCTACCAATCCGCCTATGATGGCGCCCGAGCCGGCCATGTGTTCGCTGAGTTTCCAGCGCAGGTTCACCACGATGCAGATGACCATCATGATGAGCGAGGCCAGGATGATGCCCGTCATGTACCAGGGTATGTTCAGGCGGTGCATCATGAGCAGGCAGAACACGTAGGAGGTGATGGTCAGGATGAAGGGCACGAAGCGGTGTTTCCGTTCCGTCAGGTCCTGCGGGCTGAAGCCGTTTATCTTGCGGAAGATGAAGATGGTCAGTGTGGGCATCAGGATGGTGAAGCAGTAGACCACTCCCAGCACGATGAGCTTGTACTGCAACGGCATGATGCGCAGATAGGAGAAGATGAACAGAATCAGAAAGGCCAGGAAGGGGATGGAGAAGGGTGTGAATATGGCCGAAACCACCCTGGCGGTCCTGATGAGGTTCTTGTCGGCAATGATATGTTCTGTCACCATTTTTAGTTGCGGTTTATAATCGGTTCTCTCGATACTACTTTCTCAGTCGGGCCACGGGGATGTTCATCTGCTGGCGGTACTTGGCCACCGTGCGCCGTGCTATGGGGTAGCCTTTTTCGTTCAGCATCTCGGTGAGTTCGTCGTCCGTATAGGGTTTTTTCTTGTCTTCGTTGTCGATGCACTCCTTCAGGAACTTGCGTATCTCGCGCACGGACATCTCCTCGCCGTCCTCGGTGGTGTATCCGTCGTTGAAGAAGAACTTCAGCGGATAGATGCCGTAGTTGGTCTGCACGTACTTGCTGTTGCTCACGCGCGACACGGTAGAGATGTCCAGCCCCGTCCGTTCGGCCACGTCCTTCAGAATCATGGGGCGCAGCAGCGACTCGTCTCCTTCGAGGAAGAAGGGCCGTTGCAGGTCTATGATGGCCTGCATGGTGACGGTCAGCGTGTTCTGCCGCTGCTTCACGGCGTCTATGAAGCCCTGTGCGGCGTCTATCTTCTGCTTGAGGAACATCATGGCCTCTTTCGACTCCTTCGACTGGTTGGCGCGGTTCTTGGTGTGCTCCTCCAGCATTTCGGTGAAGTCGCGGCTCATGCGCAGTTCGGGCACGTTGCGGTTGTTCAGGGTGAGGCTGATGGTGCCGTCGTCGTAGGTCTCCACGATGAAGTCGGGCACAATCTGCTGCATGTTCTTGCCGATGGCTTCGCCCAGCGAGGCTCCCGGCCGGGGGTTGAGCTTGCAGATTTCCTTGATGGCCAGCTGGCAGGTCTTTTCGTCCAGCTCCAGTTTCTGTTCTATCTTGTCCCAGTGCTTGCGGGTAAAGTCGTCGTAGCATTCGTCCAGGATGCGTTCCTCCACGTCCAGCAGGGGGTTGTTCTTGTCGGCCTGCGCCTTCTTGCGCCTGATTTGGATGAGCAGGCATTCCCGCAGGTCGCGTGCGCCCAGCCCGGCGGGGTCAAAATCCTGGATGACTTTCAAGGCCTCTTCCAGCTCTTCGGGCGAAGCCTCTATGCCGGAGTAGATGGCCAGTTCGTCGCTGATGCTGTCCAGCGGCTTGCGCAGCAGACCGTCATCGTCCAGCGAGCCTATCAGGTACTCGGCCAGTTCGCGCCGGTGCTCGTCCAGCACCCGTTCGCCCAGCTGTTCCTTCAGCGTCTCGTAGAAGGAGGTGGAGTCCGAGAACGGGATTTCCTCGGCCTGTTCTCCCTTGCTGCGGTTGTTCTCCTGCAGCTTGTAGTCGGGGATGTCGTCCTCGTTGAGGTAGTCGCTCAGCGAGTCATAGCTTGTGTCTCCTCCGTCTTCCGACTGGGGCTCCTCTTCGCGCACGTCGGCATAGTCGTCGTTGGGGCTTTCCTCCTTGCCTTCCTCCAGCGCGGGATTCTCCAGCAGTTCGGCCCGTACGCGGTCTTCCAGTTCCACCGCAGGCAGTTCCAGCAGCTTTACGGTCAGAATCTGTTGCGGCGACAGGGTCTGAATCTGTTGCTGCGCCTGGGTCTGTATCTGTCGGGAGCCTTGTGCCATATTTCTTTTCTTGGATTGATTACGGCACAAAAATAGTGAATAGTTCGGGAATGCGAAACCTTCGCTGATGATATTTAACAAGAAAGCAGGCGGCGGGTTGCATTTTTGTGCGTATATTTGTAGCACATCAATCGTTCGGGTTCCGCACGTGCGGCATCCGGTTAATCTTAAAATAAAGAAACGCCATGTTTGCTAAAGAAACCTATGTGCAGCGCAGGGCCTTGCTGAAGAAAAAAGTAGGCTCAGGAGTGTTATTGTTTTTGGGTAACGACGAGCAGGGACTGAATTACGAAGACAACACCTTCCGTTACCGCCAGGATTCCACCTTTCTTTATTACTTCGGCCTGTCCTTCGCCGGACTTTCTGCCATCATTGACATTGACGAGGACAAGGAAATCATCTTCGGCGACGAGCTGACCATCGACCACATTGTCTGGATGGGCACCCAGCCCACCCTGCACGAGAAAGCCTCGCTGGTGGGCATTGCCGAGACGCAGCCCTCCGAGGAAATCGTCAACTACCTGCACAAGGCCGTGTTGAGCGGACAGACCATCCACTACCTGCCTCCCTACCGCGCCGAGCACAAGCTGAAGCTGATGGACTGGCTGGGCATTCCTCCCGCCCGGCAGGAAGGCTCCGTGTCCTTTATCCGTGCCGTCGTGGCGCAACGCAACTACAAGACTGCTGAAGAAATTGCCGAAATAGAGAAAGCCTGCGACGTGACAGCCGACATGCACATCGCCGCCACCCGCTTCATCCGTCCGGGCATGTACGAGTATGAGGTCGTGGCCGAAATGAACCACGTGGCCGAAAGCCACAATTGCGAACTCTCCTTCGCCACCATCGCCACCATCAACGGACAGACCCTCCACAACCACTACCACGGTAACAAAATCAAGCCGGGCGACCTCTTCCTCATCGACGCCGGCGCCGAACTGCCGTCGGGCTATTGCGGCGACATGTCGTCCACCATTCCCGCCGACAAGACTTTCACCCCCCGCCAGCGCGCCGTCTACGAAGTGCAGAACGCCATGCACCTGGAGAGCGTCAAGGCCCTGCGCCCCGGCATCCCCTACATGGACGTCTACGACCTCTCGGCCCGTGTCATGGTGGAAGGGCTGAAGGAGCTGGGCCTGATGAAGGGCAACGCCGAGGACGCCGTGCGCGAAGGCGCCCACGCCCTGTTCTATCCGCACGGACTGGGCCACATGATGGGCCTCGACGTGCACGACATGGAGAACCTGGGCGAACAGTGGGTAGGCTACGACGGCCAGCCCAAGAGCACCCAGTTCGGCCGCAAGAGCCAGCGCCTGGCCATCCCCCTGCAGCCGGGCTTCGTGCACACCGTGGAGCCGGGCATCTACTTCATCCCCGAACTCATCGACCTGTGGCGCGGACAGCAGAAGTTCGCCGACTTCATCAACTATGACAAGGTGGAGGAATACCGCCACTTCGGCGGCATCCGCAACGAGGAAGACTACCTCATCACCGACACCGGCGTCCGCCGTCTGGGCAAGAAGATACCCCTGACGCCCGACGAGGTGGAGGCCCTGCGCTGAGGCCCGGCCGGCGGGGCGGAGACCGCTGTCTTCCTGTCCCGCCCGGTTTATGATTGATTCATAGCAAGAACTTACAAAAGTAATAGAACATGAAAAACTTGATTGTGGCCTTAATGGCCCTGTGCTGCGCCTGTACCCTGGCGCAGGCTAAAGATGTGAAGGGAATTGTCGTTTACCACTCCGACGGGCAGCCTGTGGTAGGCGCCTCCGTTTCTGTCAAGGGTACCACCATAGAGACGCTGACCGATGTGGACGGACGTTTCGTGCTGACCGGCCTGCCCGATGACGTCACGAAGATACGGGTGAGCTCCCTCGGCATGCAGCCCCGTACGGTGAGCATCAAGGACACCGACGAGGTGAGCGTGCAGCTGAAGCGGGAGGAACGCGTCGTGACGCCCTTCATCAGAGTGGGCATCGGGGCCTCGCGTCCGCAGAGTGACGAGAACAATTCGACAGACCCCGCCTTGGGGTTCACGGCCGGAGCGGGTGTCAGCTTCGCCCTTTCCCATTATCTCTCCCTCACGCCTGCTGTCCTCATCACGCAAAAGACCGGCAAATGGGAAGTGGAAGGCGGCATCGACGAGTCGGGACGGCCGGACTACAGCCGGGTGTTCACCTACGAGACCACTCCGCTCTACCTCACCATTCCCCTTACCCTTGACCTCAAAATCTGGAGCAATAATGGCAACAAGATGGTGGTCAGCGCAGGCCCGTACGTGGGCTTCGGCATGGGCGGCAAGTACAAGGTGAACGGCAAGGAAAAGAGCGACCTTTTCAGCGCGGACGCTGACGGCGAAACTCTCTACAAGAAATTCGATGCCGGCATACAGTACGGTGTGGGAGGCATCATCCGGCACTTCTACATCGGCGTCAACGGACAGCTGGGCCTGATGCCCGTCAACGACGGCGGGATGATGGACGGATGCCGCAACCTCTTTGCGGACCTCACCATCGGCTATTACTTCTGATGAGGGCGCAGGCCGTGCCTGAGCCCTGCCCGGGAACGCTTCCGGGCGTGGGATGAACCGCGGGAAAGGCTGCCTTTGCACACGGAAAACAAGTATCGGACAGACGTATATCTAATGATGGAACAACAACTTGGAAAACATGCGCGCGTGGACGTGGCCGACGTGCTGCGCGGACTGGCGGTGATGGGCATCATCCTGCTGCACGCTATCGAGCATTTCAATTTCTACTCCTTCCCCGACACGACGGGGCAGAGCGTGTGGCTCAACTTTACCGACCGTGCCGTATGGGACGGCCTTTTCTTCCTCTTCGGCGGCAAGGCCTATGCCGTCTTTGCCCTGCTCTTCGGCTTCAGCTACTTCATCCAGTATGACAACCAGCGCCTGCGCGGGCGCGACTTCCGCCTGCGCTTCTGCTGGCGGCTGGTGCTGCTCTTCCTCATTGGCAATCTGAACGCCTCGTTCTTCACCGCCGAGGTACTGGTGCTCTATTCGTTGGTGGGCTTCATCCTGCCGCTGGTGTGCCGCCTGAAGGACAGGACGCTCTTCTTGCTGGCCTGCGTGCTGCTGGTGCAGCCCCTGCCTGTCTATTATGCTGTCCGTGCCTGGCTGGACCCCTCGTTTGTCACCCCCGTGCTTCCCACGGGCGACTTGTGGGCCGCCACCTTCGAGGTGCAGAGCCACGGCACCTTCTGGCAGACGCTGAAGGTGAACCTGTGGGAAGGGCAGCTGGCCAGCCTGGCCTGGGCGTGGGACAACGGACGGGTGTTCCAGACGGCGGCCCTCTTCATCTTCGGCTATCTGGTAGGCCGCCGGGGACTTTTCCTGAGGGAGAACCTGAAGTTCTGGAACAAGGTGCTGTGCGGCTCGCTGGTGGCCTTCTTCCCCCTGTACGGGCTGGGCAACATGCTGCCCGAGTTCGTGACGAGCGCCTCGGTACGCACGCCGCTGCTGCTGGTGGTCTCCTCGCTCTATAAGTTCGCCTTCATGCTGCTGCTCGTCTCGGCTGTGCTGAACGCCTATTACCGCACCAATCTGTGCGGCCTGTTTTCGCGCATCATCCCCTACGGCCGCATGAGCCTGACCAACTACATCACGCAGAGCATCATCGGCTCCATGCTGTTCTACAACTGGGGCTTCGGCCTTCACAGCCACTTGGGCATCACGGCCAGCGTGTTGGTGGGTGTGCTGATTTTCGCTGTCCAGCTGGCCTTCTGCCGCTGGTGGATGAAGCGCCACAGCCACGGCCCGATGGAGTATCTGTGGAAGCGGGCCACGTGGCTGAAGTGAGGGGGAGGCTCCTGTCTGGGGCATGTGCCGCATCGGCCAAACGTTTTCAGGCACGGATTTGTACGGAAGGTTGAGGCTGTCTCAAAATGAAAAAATAAGGTTCATCCGACATTTCGAGTGATGTCAGGTTCATTCGATTTTATCGGATAGAAGAAAGCTGTATGTAAAGTAAAATTACCTCCCGTGCTTTACTCTTTCACCAGGAGTTTTTTTATGACGGCTGAGGTCGCATAGGGAATGTTTCAAACATAAGGGGGCTATGTTTGAAACATACCACCCTTATGTTTCAAACATAGGCCCCGTAGGGTTTAAACCCGGCTTTCAGAGAGAAAAAGCGGCAGAAATGGCAGCTATCTAAAACTGTAAAGAAAATATACCATCCGGGAAGGCGGCCCGGCTAACCTCTGCAAGTAAATCCGGCACAATTCTCAGCATATCGGTTTAACTGCCAACGGGGAAATTTATTTCAGGATTTGAGTTGAAAACTTATCACTCCACATCTCGGAAGAACGAAAAATAAAATCATCATGTAATGTAATCCTGGACGCTGTGAAGGATCCGGATACACAAACATCCGTTTCTGGAAATTCTTCGCTTTGCTCAGAATGACAGAATGCAAGTACTTCTTCATTTTGAGCCCCCTCGACCTTCCGTACAAATCCGTGCCTGAGAGAAAAAGACGGCTCCTTGTTCCTGGATTAGTTACGGTCTGTGATTGTGCCGTTTGTCCGTCGTGTTGTCCTGAAATCAATAATAACCGGTTCCGTGACATAAGTCGCATGTCACATGCTGGTGCCCGGTACCCACCTCCTTGTTACAGATGGTACACCATTTGTGCTGGCCGGCGCTGTAATGCTCTTTTATTTTGAGTCCTGTGCCTCCACAAAGCCTGCATACCGTTTTGGTTTGCACAGACGAGTTGCTGTTGGTGTTGGAGTTGCTGTATGTACCTCCATAGGAAGGGGAGGCTGTGGTGAAAGTTTCCTGGGGTTGTCCGGGATTTTGCAGCTTGTACTGTGTATAGGCATTGCTGTACAATTCTTGCAGTTGGTCTTTAATGCCATAGTTGTAGTACACCTTTTTCAATATGTTGTCGTTGGTTCTGTAGACTATGTTCTTTGCTTCTGTATAATGCGAGACAGCATCGCCGAATTTTCCTGCGTTATAGCAGCTGTTTCCGGCCTGGATAAACGCGAAAAAGTTTTTCATGTCTGCCGACTGGAGGTTCGGATTCTTGAGGACTGCATTGATGGTCAACCCTTCGCCTATCGAGCCGAGGATTCTTCCCAAATCTTGGGCCTGGATGTTGATGTGGCTGAAACTGCAGATAACAGCCAATAAGATGCAATGTAAAGCTTTCATATTCATAGTAGATTATTAATGATGCGAATCAGGAGTTAAAGGAGTTATCGCTTCACTGGGAGTTAAGAAGTTAAGCCGAATGCTCCGCGAAGATTTGATATACGCTCCTTGTATTCGGATAGCATTTAGTAAGGCATTTGGCTTAACTCCTGAACGGAGCGAAGCGGAGTGGTAACTTCTTTAACTTCTTAACTCCTGATTGGCATTAATGACTGATTGGTAGGATAGCTGTTGATGTTTGATACGGCGGGAGCCTTCGTTTCCCGCCGATATGGACGGACGCTTCCTTCGTTTATTTCACTTTTACGTAGACGTTATTGGCTTGGTCTGTAATTATGTTGGGATTGAGAATGTTGTAGACCACGTTGCCGTTGTAGTATATCTCGTTGCCGCGGATGAGGTAGCTGCCGCGGTAACTGCCGCCCTCGACGTCGGTCCAGTAGAGGGTCTTGCCGTCTGACGTGTAGATGGTTTCCAGCACCAGCGCGTTGTCGTTGTGGAAGGCCTTCATCTGTACGTCGAGTTCCTTCCTGCTGCCGCTTGCGTTGAACTGGATGCCGAATACCCTGAAGTTACCGTTGTAGGCATTGTTCAGGTACACCTCGCTGTTGGCATTCTGCGACTTGTAGACATCGATTTCGGCTGCGTATGCGTCGTAAAGCTCTTCCATCCACACGCCCTGCATGTTGGCCCATGAATAGCTGTTCTCGCTGTCGCCGCTGCCTTCGTCGCCGCTGCCGGCCTTCACCAGTGTCCATTGGTAGTCGTCTCCGCCAATCAGCTTGTTTCCTGACAGCGTGGCAGTGATGGTGTTGCCGAATTCCTCATCCCTCAGGATGATTCGCCCGTCGCTCACCTGGTAGGTGTAAAAACTGAAGCTGGTGCCGGAGTAGGGCTTGTATTCTTCGCAGTCCAGGTCGTAATTGTATTTCCAGTCCTCTCCGTGGTACTTCACTTCTTCTTCGGCCTGGCTGGAGGAGGTGAATGTCAGTATTCCTTCTCCTTCTTCCCAGGCTCCGTTGTCCATATCCATCCATGAATAGGAGCGTTTCCACTCGCTGCCTACCAGCTGCGACATGCTGATGCTGCCTGCGCCGTCTTCATCGTCGGACGAGCAGCTTGATAAACCGAGGCATAACATTAAGGCATATAACATTACGCCGATTCCGTACATTTGTTTCATGTTCTATAAGTTTTAGGGTTGTTGTTTACGGGTTCCCGCCGGCCGGCGGGCCTTTTTTGGCGTAGCAAAGTTATAAACTATTTTCTTCCCGGAGGGAGGGCGTTTCCCTCCGGTTCTACTGATGCCGCTGCAATCATGTCTGACTGGTCGCTATTTGCTCTTGTCCGGTAGAATGTTTTCGGGGGGGCGGAGCGGGCGGCGCGCCTCAGTAGCGCGCCTGGTACCGCTTGTAGAACAGCAGGAAGAGCAGGAAGCCGGCAAAGGCCAGGGGGGCGCCCAGCAGGGCCGGATAGCGCAGGCCTTCCGTCAGGGCCAGGCCGCCGATGGAGGCGCCGATGGCGTTGCCCAGGTTGAAGGCTATCTGCACGCAGGCGCCGCCCAGCAGCTCGCCGCCGGGCGAGACGCGGATGATGAGCACCTGCTCGGGGCTGGACACGGCGAAGAGGGCGGCCGTGCAGAGCGCCATCAGCGTGGCCGAGCACCAGCGGTGGGGCGAAAGGAAGAAGATGGCCAGCAGCAGCAGGCAGATGAGGCCCTGCACCACGGTGCCCACGCGCCCGGGCGTGTAGCGGTCGGACATGCGGCCGCTCACCAGGTTGCCCACCACCATGCCGAAGCCGGCCAGCACCATGAGGGCGGTGATGCTCTCGTCGCTGAAGCCGGACACTTGGGTAAGCAGCGGGTTGATGTAGCTGTACCAGCAGAACACGCCGCCGTTGCCCAGGGCGGTGGCGCCCAGTATGAGCCAGGGGGCGGGCTTCTTGAGGAAGCGGAACTGGCCCTTGAAGCCCGTGTCCTTCAGGCCGGGCACGGCGGGTATCCACCGCCAGATGTAGTAGAGCACGATGACGCCCCAGCACGCCACCAGCAGGAACGTGACGCGCCACGACAGCAGGTGGCTGAGCGACGTGCCCAGCGGCACGCCGAAGAGGTTGGCAACGGTCATGCCCGCTATCATGATGGAGACGGCCTCGGCCCCCTTCCCCTCGTCGGCCAGCTTTCCGGCCACGATGGAGGCCACGCCGAAGTAGGCCCCGTGGGGCAGGCCCGAGATGAAGCGCCCGGCCAGCAGAACCCAGTAGCTGGGCGCCGCGGCGGCGCAGAGGTTGCCGGCAATGATGAGCGCCACCAGTGCCAGCAGTATCTTCTTGAGCGGACACTTCCGCGCCAGTATCAGGACGGGTGCTCCGAAACAGACGCCCAGGGCGTAGGCCGAGATGAAATGCCCTGCCGCGGCGAGGCTGATGCCCAGGTCGGCGGCCACATAGGGCAGGATGCCCATCATTGTAAATTCGGCGATGCCCAGGGCCAGGGTGCCGAATGCCAGTGCGATAAGACTCTTCTTCATACGTGATGCGGTTGTTTTGCGGTGGTTTCCGGTCCGGCTCCTGCGCCCCGCCGGCGGGGGTGCCTCAGAGGCCGGCTGTCAGCGTCCGGACCGTGCTTGCATGGTCCGCGCGCCGTGCCTGCATGGTCCGTCTGCCATGCCTGCACGGTCCGCTCACCATGCAGGCATCCTCCGCACGGGGCTGTCTGTGCCCCGTCCGGAGGATGCCGCCGCAGGTGTCGCGGTATTCTTTCTTGTGCGTCAGGCGTGCAGTTCCAGCACGAAGCGCGCGCCTTTGGTGTAGCCGGCGTCCAGCGTCAGCGAGCCGTTCATCTTGGTGGCCTTGAGCGAGCAGATGGGCAGGCCCAGTCCGTCGCCCTGCGTCAGGTCTTTCACCTCGGTGAAGGGCTTGAAGATGTTCTCGCGCGCCTCCTCGGGGATGCCGCAGCCCGTGTCGCTGACGATGAACTGGTGGGTGTGGGCGCCGCGCTTCTTGAAGTCCAGCCAGATTTTGCCTCCGGCGGGCGTGTACTTGGCGGCGTTGCGGAGCAGGTGGAGCAGGACGGCTTCCAGCTGCTCGGGGCAGATTTTGACGTTCAGCTTGGGCGCGTTGACGGTGAGGGCCACTTCGGGTTTCACCAGTCCCTTGATTTGCTCCATGACGCCTTCGCAGAAGGTGTTGATGTTCTTCTCCTCCATTTCGTAGGGCTCGGCCAGCGTGCTTTCCAGCTCGGACAGCTCCTGGATGTGTTCCGAGAAGAGGTGCAGGGCCTTGACGCCGGGCTGCTTCTGGTCGAGGGTGTTCAGGGTGGGTTCCATCTGGGCGGAGATGTTGCGGATGAACTGCGTCTTCAGCTCGTTGTGCTCGTTGGCAATGTCGATGGCCTTCTTCTGCTTGCGGGTGAGCAGGATGAAGCGCATCAGGACGATGGCGCCCAGGATGAGCGCGGCGGCCAGGATGGCGGCCAGGACGCAGAGCCCGATGATGATGTACTGGCGGCCGCTCAGCGAGTCGTCCTTCTCCTGGATGGTGGCCAGGCTTTCGTCGTACTTCTGTTTCAGCACGTTCAGCTCGTCCTGGGCGGTGAGCGCCTTCACGGAGTCTGACCAGAGGATGTACTTGTCGTAGGTGCGTGCCACGAGCGGGGCGTTGTTGGCCTTGCGGGCAATGTCTATCAGGGTCTTGTAGCACTCGTCCACCTTGGCGTAGTTCTTCTGCTCCTTGTACTTTCCTATCAGGCGGTTGATGGCGTCGTCGCCCTGGGCGTTCATCCCGAAGGTGTAGTAGTAGTCGGCCTGTGTGTAGAGCAGGTCATTGGCCAGCGAGTCGGTGCGTGCGGCCTGCGCGGTCTCTTCGAGGCGGGCCAGCTGTTCCTTGGCGCGTGCGGGGTTTTTCAGCTTGATGTACATGCGCAGGCGCTCCTTGGTGACGGGGTAGCGCAGCGCGGGCATGGGCTTTCCGCTCTTGCTTTCGCCGGTGCCCACAAACGAGTCGATTCTTCTGAGCACCTCGAAGGCTTCCTGGTAGTAGTTCTCGCGGTGGTAGAGGCCGCTGGCATTGATGCCGCACTCCACGGCCTTCGCGTACTGGTCTTTGGCGGCAAAAGCGTTGTAGGCCTGCAGGAAGAGGTAGCGTGCCTTGATGTATTCCTTCTGTGCCAGGCTTTCCTGCGCCTGCTTCATCAGTTCGTCTGCCCGCTCCTGCGCGGTGGCCCCGACGGCGCAGCAGCACAGGGCGGCCAGCAAGATGATAGTAAATGCTTTTCTCATAAGTCTATTGTCCGTTTTGTCTCCGCGGGGCCGTCGTCTGCCGGGGGTCGGAAGCGGCACGGCGGGTCATTCCTGCGCGTTTGTGTCCGGCTTCCTCCCGCTCCTGCGCGGAGCCTGCGGAAGTTAATTAAAATCGTTAATGGCTTACAAAAGTAGAATAAATTACGGTAGGTTGTACGAGAAAAGAAAGACTTTTCGAGGATTTGCCTCTCTTTTTTCTCGTACAACCTTCCGGCTCCGTGGCTTCGGATGCCGCCCGGGCATGCGGCGGAGCGCTTCTGGCGGCGGAGGCGGTTCGGGCGTCAGTATTTGAAGCTGCTTCCGCCCAGGAATTCGCGCAGCAGCGAGGTGGGCGGAATCTCCTTGTCCTGCACGGAGGTGAAGTACTTGAGGAACTTCAGCAGGCGGTAGGCCTCGGCATATTCGGGACAGTTGCGGGGCACGCTGTTCAGGATGGGCTCGGCGTGGCAGCGCAGGACGGCGAACTCGAAGAGCAGGGCCGAGTTGAACATGACGTCGGCGTTCTCCTGGTAGGGGAAAATCCACTTGTCCTCGCCCGCGCGCACGCTGGGCCAGCGCGAGATGGTCTCCTGGGCCGAATAGCCGCGGTAGTTGAAGTCGCGGATGATGCGGCGCAGCAGGCGGTTGTCGGTGGTGGGAATCCAGTTGTGGTCGTCCAGCGAGATGGTGGTCAGGGCCGAGACGTAAATCTTGTACTTGTTCTCGGCGGGTATCTGCTTGGTCAGTTCGGGGTTCAGGGCGTGTATGCCTTCCAGGATGAGGATGGTGTGCTCGTCGATGCGCAGCTTGTCGCCCCGGAACTCCTGCCTGCCGGTGGTGAAGTTGAAGCGGGGCAGCTCCACCTCCTCACCCTTGAGGAGGGCTTGCAGCTGGCGGTTGAACAGGTCGAGGTCGAGGGCGTAGAGCGACTCGTAATCGTAGTTGCCGCTGGCGTCGCGGGGCGTGTCCTCGCGGTTGACGAAGTAGTCGTCCAGCGAGATGGGGTAGGGGCGCAGTCCGTTGGTCATCAGCTGCACGCTGAGGCGCTTGCTGAAGGTGGTCTTTCCGGACGACGAGGGGCCGGAGATGAGTACCAGCTTCGCCTTGCCGCTCTCCTGGCAGCGGCGGAATATTTCGTCGGCAATCTGGGCAATCTTCTTCTCCTGCAGGGCTTCGGCCACGTTGATGAGGTCGGTGGCGTGTCCGCTCTGGCAGGCCAGGTTGAAGTCGCCCACGTTGCTCAGGCCCATGATGTGGTTCCAGCGCAGGTGCTCCTTGAAGACGTCCAGCATCTTCTCCTGCTTCACCACGTCCTCCAGCACTTCGGGGTTCTCCTTGTTGGGGATGCGCAGCAGCAGTCCGTCGTAGTACTTCACCAGGTCGAACAGCTTGATGAAGCCCGTACTGGGCAGCAGATTGCCGTAGTAGTAGTCTGCCGTATCGCCCAGCGTATAATAATAGGTATAGAGCGAGCCCGACGACTCCAGCAGCTTCACCTTGTCGTACATGCCCCGCTCGCTGAAGATGCGCACGGCCTCGGTGGTGTGGCATTCGATGCGGTGGTAGGGGATGTCTTCGGCGATGATTTCCTGCATCCGCCGCTTGATGGCCGTCACGTCGTCCAGCTCGATGGGGCGCCCGATGCGCAGGTTGCAGAAGTAGCCCCGCGAGACGGGATGCTCCACGAAGAGCTTGCCCTGGGGGAAGAGCTCGCTGACGGCCTTGTAGAGCACGAAGCAGAGCGAGCGCACGTAAGTCCGCATTCCGGACGGGTCGCGTATGTCCAGGAACTCCACGTCCTTGTTATTGTACACCCGGAAGTTCAGTCCTTCGGAGCGGTTGTTCACTTTGGCGCTCACCACCTGGTAGGGGAAATCCAGATTTAATCCGTTATAAATCTCCAAAAGTGAGCTTCCAATGGTGAATTCTTTATAAATATTATTATTTTTGCAACAAATTTGTAACATGTGTTTCATAACGCCTTCGGTTTTAATGGAATCTACCGTTAAATATAGGGTGAAATAACACAAGGAACAACGGAACCCATTAATAAATTAAAGATGGAATATTCTTTTTATGATTTTTTAAAGCTGCTCGGCTCGTTGGCTCTGTTCCTGTACGGAATGAAGATTATGAGCGAGGGGCTTCAAAAATTTGCCGGAGACAGACTACGGAAAATTTTGACTGCAATGACGACCAACCGGGTGACCGGTGTGCTGACGGGTGTGCTGATTACAGCATTGGTGCAATCTTCTTCCGCAACTACCGTAATGGTGGTGAGCTTTGTAAACGCGGGCCTTCTGACCTTGTCCCAATCCATTGGGGTCATTATGGGCGCCAACATCGGTACCACTGTCACGGCATGGATTATTTCCGCCTTGGGTTTCAAGGTCGACATCGCGGCCTTTGCCCTGCCCCTGCTGGCCTTCGGCATCCCGCTCCTCTTCTCGCAGAAGAGCACCCGCAAGTCCGTGGGTGAGTTCATCTTCGGTTTCTCCTTCCTCTTCATGGGCTTGTCCTACCTGAAGAACAACGCCCCCGACCTCAGCCAGAACCCCGACATGCTGGCTTTCGTCCAGAACTATACGGATTTGGGCTTCGGCTCCATCCTGCTGTTCGTGCTCATCGGCACGGTGCTCACCATGATTGTGCAGGCTTCGGCGGCCACCATGGCCATCACCCTGATTATGTGTGCCAACGGCTGGATCAGCTTCGAGCTGGGCGCGGCGCTGGTGCTGGGCGAGAACATCGGAACCACCATCACGGCCAACCTGGCGGCCCTCACCGGCAATACGCAGGCGCGGAGGGCGGCCCTGGCCCACCTGGCGTTCAACGTCTTCGGCGTCATCTGGGTGCTCTTCCTGTTTGTGCCCTTCACCGAAGCCGTCTCCTGGTTTGTGGAGAACGTAATGGGCAGCACCGACCCGGCCGTGGCCGTCTCCTTCAAGCTCTCGGCCTTCCACACGGCGTTCAACATCTGCAACGTATTGATACTGATTTGGTTCGTCAAGTTCATTGAGCGCACCGTCTGTGCCATCATCCCCTCGAAGGAACAGGACGAGGAATATCGCCTGCGCTACATCACGGGCGGCATGCTTTCCACGTCCGAACTCTCCATCCTGCAGGCCAGCAAGGAAATCCATCTGTTTGCCGAGCGCACGCACCGCATGTTCGGCATGGTGCGCGACCTGCTGCACACCGAGAAGGACGACGACTTCACCAAGCTGTTCAGCCGCATCGAGAAGTACGAGAACATCAGCGACAGCATGGAGCTGGAGATTGCCAACTACCTGAACCAGGTTTCCGAAGGACGCCTGAGCTCCGAGAGTAAGTTGCAGATACGGGCCATGCTGCGCGAAGTGACCGAGATAGAGAGCATCGGCGACAGCTGCTACAACCTGGCCCGCACCATCAACCGCAAGCGGCAGACCAACCAGGACTTCACCGAGAAGCAGTACGAGCACATCCACTTCATGATGAAGCTGACGGAAGAGGCCCTGGCACAGATGATAGTCGTCATTGAGCATCCTGTCCACCAGAGCAACGACGTGAACAAGTCGTTCAACATTGAGAACGAGATAAACAACTACCGCAACCAGTTGAAGAATCAAAATATACTCGATGTCAACAACAAGGAGTACGACTACCAGATGGGCGTCTACTACATGGACATCATCGCCGAGTGCGAGAAGCTGGGCGACTACGTGGTGAACGTGGTGGAAGCCAGCAGCGACATGAAAGAAAAGAAGGCGTCCTAAGACGCCTTCTCAAATTCTTCTTTCCCTACTCCGCACAGCGGACAGCACCAGTCGGCCGGCAGCTCCTCGAAAGGAGTTCCCGGCTCGATTCCGTTTTCGGTGTCACCCGTCTCGGGGTTGTATACGTAGTCGCATACGGTGCAAATGTACTTTTCCATCTGTATTCTCTTTTTAATGTTTCAGATATAAACAGCTGCCGCCCGCCTTTTGTTCGGACGGCCCGGAGCCTGTGCCCGGAAGGGGCCTCTGCCGGGCCCCGCCCCGCCGCGTGGGCGCGTCCGTCCGCCCCCGCTACATCATCATGTTCTTCCGGATGGAGAACTTCACGATGCCCATGTAGCTGATGGAGGCCACGGGGATGTCCATGGGCTCGTGGTGGGTGTTGTAGCTGGTCAGTTTCAGGCAGTCGGGGTCGTCGGCGCGGTTGACGTACTTCACGGTGAGGTATTCGTCGCCCCCGCGGTTGAAGGAGACCAGGTACATCTCGCCGTAGATGATGCTGCTGAACGAGTGGATGGTCTTGAAGCCCACGATGTCGCCCGACTTGAGGATGGGGTACATGGAGTCGCCGCTGACGTAGATGGCGCCGTCGCAGCGGGGGATGTTGGGGATGAGAATCTTGCCCAGGGCATACTGCGGGCGGTCTTCGAGCATGGTGCGCAGGTTGGCGGCGGCGGTGACGTCGTAGAGGGTCACGCTGCGGTCGTCCAGGGCCTCGGGCGTCTTGGGGTTGTGCAGCAGTTCCACCTCGCCGCAGGCCAGCTCGCTGTCGCAGTAGCTGTGGCTGCGCCGGGGCACGCCCTTGCCCGTCAGCAGCCAGTTGTAGTCCACCTCGCGGAGGCGGTCCAGCAGCAGGGCGAAGTCGATGCTGTTGCGCGCCATCCAGTTGCTCAGCGTAGAGCGCGACACGCCCAGGTGTCCGGCCAAGTCGCTGTCCTTCTTCAGGTTCAGGGCCAGCTTGGCCCGCTTCACAATGTCTGCCACGTTGAATGGCTGTTCGTCTCTTTTATCCATACGCATGGTTTTTGGACGGCTTTCTGCCGGCTACGGTTCGGCCCGTGCAGCGGGGCGGAATTTTGTTTATCGCCCTCGGGCGGCTGCTTCCTGCTCATTTGCAGCGGGTTGAAAAGTTTTCCAAACAGAAATTTCCGATTTGATGTTTTATTTATGAAAATCGTTTATATATTTGTGGTGACAAAATTAACTGTATTGTTTTAAAATCGCAAACCTTCGGCGGCTTTTTTCGGGCCGGAGGGGGCGGAAGGCGGTTTTCCCTGCCCTCGGGCGGTTCCCGTCCGGAGCGTCCGGCCCCTGCGGACGAAGCCTGCATGGTCCGTGCACGGTGCTTGCATGGTCTGCCTGCGGTGCCTGCATGGTCTGCCCGCGGTGCCTGCATGGACGCGGGCGGGCGGGGGCCGGGCTGCCTGGCGGGGATTCGGGGTTGCGGAACCGGCCTGCGATTGGAAGACTCACAAACCCAGGAAAACTTATTCATGCCTATGAAAACAACAGACGCATTCAGGAAAGACGGCCTGCACCGTTGCGGGCATTGCGGGCGGGTGCTGCCCGTCGAGAGTTTCTACGTCAACAGCCGCACGCAGCGGCCTGACGCCTATTGCAAGGACTGCCGCCGCGAGACCAACCGCTGCGCGCGCAAGAAGGTGCGCCCCAAGGCGGGGGCGGAGCGGCGGGTGTCCATCCCGCTGGTGGCCGACCGCCAGGTGCGGCTGGGGCTCATCCTCCAGGCGCTGGGGCGGGTGCGCGAGCGCTACCTGCACAAGCGTGCCCGCGAGAAGGAGGCCGACCTCCGGGCCGGCGGCTGAACACCCTCGGGCCGCGGCGCTTGCGGTGCCCCGCCGGCTCCGGCGGCCGCGGCCCGCTTCGTGCGCGCCCCGAAAACCTGTCGCGCCGCGCGGCTTCGCTATCACTCTATCACCTTACCTCATTATTCCATCAGCTATGTCCAGAATCAAGAAACAGGGGCTCGACTATTTCCCCATGAGCATCGATTTTATGCAGAACCGCCTGGTGCGCCGCATCATGAAACGTGAGGGCGACGCTGCGGTTGCCGTACTTCTCCAGACCTATTGCGCCATCTATGCGGGCGAGGGCTACTTCCTGCGGGCAGACGACCTCTTCTACGACGACCTGGCCGACCTGCTCTACAACAAGGAGGCCGACGACGTGAAGCGCATCATTGCCCTGGCCGTGGACTACGGCCTCTTCGACCCCCGCCTGTATGCCGAATATCGGGTGCTGACCTCGGCCGACATCCAGCGCCAGTTCCTCTTCGCCACCCGGCGGCGGACGGCCTGCGAGGTGGACAGCCGCTATCTGCTGCTCACCGACGAAGACCTGCAAAAGGGAGCGGAAAAGGGCAAAACTGTAACAGATAAGCCCGAAAACGGCGGAAAACTGCCCTCCGAGGACACAAAGCATAGCACAGCACAGCATAGCACAGCATACCCCCTCACAGAAGGCTCCCCCGACAACGGGGGCGCTGAAGGCGCGGCCACGGAGGCCGCGGAGGGGGAAAGCTGCCGGGCCGGGGAGGGAGGAGAGGCTCACGGCGCTCCGGAGACGGGCGGGAAGCCCCGCCGCATCAGCGACTGGACGGAGGCGGACGTGGCCGGCATGCGGCCCCCTGCCGACGGGCTGAAACGCAACCTGAGCGGGCTGCTGGCCAACCTGCGCCTCTACCGCGTGCCGCCCGCCGAGCAGTATGCCATCGTGCTGAAGAGCAACTTCGGCGTCATCGGCCATCCGGTGTGGAAGGGCTTCGAGCCGTTGCGCACCAGCCACGGCAAAATCCGACAGCCGGGGCGGTATCTGCTGAGCCTATGTTAGCGGTGAGTGGTGAGTGGTTAGTGGTTAGCGGTTAGCGGTGAGTGGTTAGTAGGGGATGAAACGCGGATTAACGCAGATTCACGCAGAAAAACAATAATCTGCGATGGAGCGTAAAAACACAGATTCACACAGATTCACGCAGAAAAAAATAATCTGTGCCAATCTGTTCCCTCTGTGTCATCTGTGGTCCATCCATCAAACACAGATTCACACAGATTTACACAGAAAAATAATAATCTGTGCCAATCTGTATGGTCTGTGTCATCTGTGGTCCATCCATCAAACACAGATTCACACAGATTCACGCAGAAAAAAATAATCTGTGCCAATCTGTATGGTCTGTGTCATCTGTGGTCCATCCATCAAACACAGATTCACACAGATTCACACAGAAAAAAATAATCTGTGCCAATCTGTTCCCTCTGTGTCATCTGTGGTCCATCCGGCCACCACCCGCTAATTTTCAACCTGAAAACAACCTGTTGAACGCTTTTGCTGAAAACGTTTGGCCGGATGCCTTTCCCGCCGTATCTTTGTCATGTGATTAAGCTTAAGACACAAACGACGAACACGAATTATTAACAATCTGAAAACTTTAAGCATTATGGCACTGATTTACAAAACCATCCAATCCGTACTGCCCACTGAAGAAGGGCAGCGACTGTTCCACCCGCGCGCCGTCTATACGGGCAACGTGGACACCGACCAACTGGCCCGCGAAGTGGCGGCCTACTCCTCGCTCACCACGGGCGACGTGAAGAACACCATCGACAACCTGGTGACGGTGATGACCACCCACCTGCAGGCTTCGGAAATCGTGGTGCTGGACGGCCTGGGCTCCTTCCGCCTCGCCATGCGCTCGCGCGGCAAGGGCGCGGCCACGGCCGACGAGGTGACGCCCACACAGGCGGCCCTGCGCGTACACTTCACGCCTTCGTCCAAGCGCAACCAGGACGGCACCGTGGCCACCCGCTCGCTGCTGACGGGCGTGCGCTGCGTGCCCTGGAAGGGCGGCAATACGCCCTCGGCCGGCGGCGGACAGACCCCGGGAGGCGGCTCGGAGGACGAGGATGACAATCCGATAGGATGACGCATCGCACGGACACGTGCACACACACAACACAACTACACAACCTGAAAACACGAAAGGAGGTTCAAAGATGGCAACCAGAAAATCGACCTGGGACATTATCCTGAAGGTAATCATCGCAGTGGCCTCGGCCATTGCGGGCATCATCGGAGGAAATGCCATGCCGCCCCTCGCATAGGGGCGGGCACAGGGGAAAGGGGCACCGGCAGCGGGCCCCTTTTTTTCATGGGCCAATGTGGGATTCGTGTGCTCATGCGGGAATGTGCCGGCGGCCTGCACAAACCCCGTACCCGTGCCGCACGGCAACCTGAAATCAGAAAAACTCGGCGGGTGAGTGAGCGATGCTTGAGAATTTTTTCCTACTTTTGCAGGCAATGGTTGAAACGAACAATGACTGTTTATGAACGAGCTGAAAAACAGATACATCAATGTGGGCGGAAGCCTGATGGACCTCTCCACGCCGCGGGTGATGGGCATCCTGAACCTGACGCCGGACTCCTTCTACGCCGGGAGCCGCGTGCAGACCGAGGAGGCGATAGCGCGCCGCGCGGAGCAGATTGTGGCCGAGGGCGGAGCGATGATAGACGTGGGCGCCTACTCGTCGCGTCCCGGCGCGGCGGACGTGCCGGTGCAGGAGGAAATGGAACGCCTGCGCCGGGGGCTGGAGGTGGTGCGCCGCACGGTGCCCGACGCGGTGCTGTCCGTAGACACGTTCCGGGCGGACGTGGCGCGGATGTGCGTCGAGGAGTACGGCGTGGCCGTCGTCAACGACATCTCGACGGGCGAGATGGACGCGGACATGTTCCGCACCGTGGCGCAGCTAAACGTGCCCTACGTGATGATGCACATGCAGGGCACGCCGCAGAACATGCAGCAGGAGCCCCGCTACGACAACCTGCTCAGGGAGGTGTTCCTCTACTTCGCGCGCAAGGTGCAGCAGCTGCGCGACCTGGGTGTGAAGGACATCATCCTGGACCCCGGCTTCGGGTTCGGCAAGACGCTGGAGCACAACTACCGGCTGCTGGCCCACCTGGAGGAGTTCCGTGTCTTCGGGCTGCCCCTGCTGGCGGGCGTGTCGCGCAAGTCGATGATTTTCCGCCTGCTGGGCATCACGCCGCAGGAGTCGCTCAACGGCACCACCGTGCTGGACACGCTCTGCCTGATGAAGGGGGCGGACATCCTGCGCGTACACGACGTGAAGGAGGCGGTGGAGACGGTGAGGATTGTGCGGGAGGTGCAGATGAATGGTAAATGGTAAATGGTTAATGGTTAATGGTTAATGATAAATGGTTGATGGAACGCGGATTAACGCAGATGGACGCAGAAAATAAATAATCTGTGTAAATCTGTATGGTCTGTGTCATCTGTGGTCCATCGTCCCCCCCCCCCCCTCCGCAGGGCAACTCAAAAACTTAAAAACTAACAAACTCAAAAACTTAAATCGCCGTGTTTCTGGAATTTGGTTTAAAAGACTTTATAGACATACTGTTGGTGGCCTTCCTGCTCTACTATACGTACAAGCTGATGAAGGCGTCGGGGTCCATCAACGTGTTCACGGGCATCCTGGTGTTCATCCTGATTTGGGTCATCGTCTCGCAGGTGTTGGAGATGAAACTGCTGGGCTCCATCTTCGACAAGCTGGTCAGTGTGGGCGTGCTGGCGCTCATCATCCTGTTCCAGGAGGAGATACGCCGCTTCCTGCTCACGCTGGGCTCGCACCAGCACGCCAGCGCGCTGGTGCGCTTCTTCACGGGCGGCGACAAGAAGAAGGGCCTCCAGCACGAGGATATCATGCCCATCGTGATGGCGTGCATCAGCATGGGCAAGCAGAAGGTGGGGGCGCTGATTGTGATGGAGCACGACATGCCGCTGGACGACGTGGTGCGCACGGGCGAGGTGATAGACGCCAACATCAACCAGCGGCTCATAGAGAACATCTTCTTCAAGAACAGCCCCCTGCACGACGGGGCCATGGTCATCAGCAAGAAGCGCATCGAGGCGGCGGGCTGCATCCTGCCCGTGTCCCACAACCTGGACATCCCCAAGGAGCTGGGCCTGCGCCACCGGGCGGCGATGGGCATCTCGCAGGTGTCCGACGCGCACGCCATCATCGTCTCCGAAGAGACGGGCGCCATTTCCGTGGCCTACAAGGGCCAGTTCCACCTGCGGCTCACGGCCGAGGAGCTGGAAAGCCTGCTGACGCAGGAAGGGTAGCCGGCGAGGGGCCTCAGTTCAGCATCAGGCTCATGTACGGGCGGGCGGGCTCAAGCAGCAGCTGCGTCAGTTCGCCGATGGAGAGCGACAGGTGTCTGCCGGGCAGGCGCCGGTCGCTCTCCATGCACTTGCCGTTGTTCAGGTAGTAGTAGCCGTTGTTGGCGGCCAGCTGGTTGTCGGTCACTTCCAGGTTGAGCTCGGCTTCGGGGTGGGCGGCGGCGTAGAGGTGGAGCACGTCGCGCACGTCGACAATGCGGGCCATGCCCAGGGGGCGTACTTCGCTCCCGTCTCCTTCGGAGGGAGGAAGCAGCAGGGTCAGTTCGGAGGCCTGCACCGTGTGGCAGAGGCTGTCGAGCAGGTCGGCCTGCGCCTGCGGGCTGTCGGCCACCACCTCGCCTACGGTCCAGCGTTCGCCGGCCTCGGGGTAGGCCACGGCCAGCGCCGCCGTCCTGCCGTCGGCCTTCAGTGCAAAGACCTTTCCGCCGGAGAGTTGCAGGTCGGCTTCCACCACCTTCAGGTCGTCTGCCGTGTGGAGCACGCAGCAGGGGCGTTCCTGCTGCTTTCTATATAAATAGGTGGAGGCTTCCTCGCTGAAGCCGTCCGCGGTCTCCACGCAGGTGTCCGGGGGCAGGGCGGGGCAGGAGGTGGGGACAAACGTCTGTCGGCACAGGCCGAAGACGGGCGCGAAGCCCGTGCGGGCGTAGTAGCCGAAGAGCCACGGTTCGGCGGGTATCAGGGTGGCGAAGGATACCCGGTTGCGGTGCATGCGGGCAAAACTCTCGGCCAGCAGTTCGCCCATCACCCCGCGGTTGCGGAAGTCGGGGTGGGTGCAGGCGCCCGAGATGTAGGCCGTCCTGACCGTCTGTCCGCAGAAGGTCAGGGGATAGGGAATCATCTGCAGGGCGGCAATGAGTTCGTCGCCGCTCCAGATGGCTGCGTTGATGTCGTCCGTGTAGCGCAGGCGGAAGTAGAGTTCCGTAAATTCTTCGCTGTCGTTGAAGCACAGGCGCCAGAGCTTTTTTACTTGGTCTTTCATTTTAGTTATTTAGTTTACAGGTTTTCACCACAGCGGACACGGAGTTTCACGGAGTTTTTATGGTTATGAAACGCAGATTGTCGCGGATTTATGCAGAGAAAAAATAATGATTTGCGGTTATCTGTCGTATCTGCGTCATCTGTGTGCCATTCTCCAATGCCGCAAGACAATCTGAAATCGGAAATCAACGACTTACCACTTGATTGGCTCCACCGGCTCCTCGCGCAGGCAGGCCGTGAACTTCTCCAGCAGGATGGCGGGCTGGTAGGAGAGCTTGGCACGGCGCAGGCCCTCGATGCCCAGGTCTTCCTCGCGGTTCAGGTAGACGTACTGCGGGGGGACGTGGTTGGCAAACTCGTAGTTAATCATGGCGTAGGCGCCCTCGATGCGGGTGTCGGCCTTCTCCACGTGTACGCCGAAGGTGTCGCCGTTGATGGGCATCCCGAAGGTGAAGGCCACGATGCGTCCCCCGGCGTGCAGGATGCCGCCCGTCAGTCCCAGTTCGTCGAAATGCTCCAGAGCGTAAACCAGGGCGCGCCGTTCGTTGCCGGTGCCTTCGTGCTGGTCGCAGTTGTTGGCGCGGCACCACTCAGCCTCCAGCGTCAGGCATTCGCCGATGCGGTCGGGCGTGATGGGGGCGTACTCGTAGTCGGGGTAGGTGCGCTTGAACTTGTTCACGTGGTTGCGCTTGGGCTGCAGCTTCTTGCCCGCCAGCGTGGCCAGTTCGGTGCGCAGGTACAGGTAGTCGGCGTAGTCGCGGTCGGCGGTGAACTGGAAACGTCCGGGCATCAGTTCCTCCAGCTCCTGGCACATGCCCTCGCAGATGCCCAGCAGGCAGAAGGGCTGGCCCTCGCGGTGGGCGTCGTCGATGAGGGCGTCGAGCACGTGGCGCAGGTCGCCCCGGCCGATGGGCATCATGTAGACCAGCTCGCCCGCGGCCCAGAACTTCAGCAGCAGGAAGCCGTCCATCACGGCAAACTGCGTGTTGTAGAGGAAACGCCAGCTGCACAGGTTGGAGAAGGAGAGGTCGCAGTTGCGGCGCGGACTGCCGAGGGTGTACGAGGTGATGAGGGCTTTGTCCTCGAGGGTGATGTCTTTGAAAGGGATCATTTGAGTTTTTAAGTTTGTTAGTTTTTAAGTTTTTGAGTTGCCCTGCGGAGGGGGGACAATGGACCACAGATGACGCAAATCCGCACAGAAAGAAATAAAAAATCTGCGGTCATCCGTCCGAATCTGCGTCATCTGTGGTCCATCTACGCCGCCCGTAAGGAAAATCAGAACTCTGAATTCACAGCAGCCCCAGCAGCCGCAGCAGCGTCGGGGTGAACAGGGCGGTGAAGATGCCGTTCAGCGTCAGGGCCAGGCTGGCGAAGGCGCCATACTTGCGGCTGACGTCCATCGCGGCCGAGGTGCCCACGGCGTGTGCGGCGGCTCCCATCGAGAGGCCCTGCGCCATGGGGCTCTGCACGCCCGTCAGCCGCATCATGCGGAAGCCCAGGATGCCGCCCAGCAGGCCCACGCACACCACGACGGCCGCCGTCAGCGAGGGGATGCCGCCCAGCGACTTGGCCACCTCCATGGCGATGGGGGTGGTGACGGACTTGGGCGCCAGCGAGTAGATAATCTCGTTGGAGGCGCCCATCAGCTTGGCAATGAGCACCACGGACACCACGCCCACCACGCACCCGGCCAGCTGGGAGAGCACGATGGGCAGAATCTGCTTCTTGATGGTCTCCAGCTGCAGGTAGAGGGGCACGCCCAGGGCCACGACGGCGGGCTTCAGCCAGAACTCGATGAGGTGGCCCGCCTCGTTGTAGGTGGAGTATTCGATGTGCGCCATCTTCAGGAAGACGATGAGCACGGCGATGGTTATCAGAATGGGGTTGAGCAGCATGATGCCGGTCTTCTTCTGGAGCATCTTGGACAGGAAGAACACGCCGAAGGTGACGGCCAGCAGGAAAAAGTTGTTCTCAAGGAAGTTCATTTCTCTTTGCGGGTTAGGGGACGACGATGGAAATAACGGTGCAGCAGCTGGTGTACCCAGCCTGTAGCGACCAGCACCAGGGCGGTGCTGACCAGCGTGGCCACCACGATGGGCCAGAACTCGGCGGCGATGACGTCGAAGTAGAGCATCAGCGCCACGCCGGGCGGCACGAAGAAGAATCCCAGATTGGCAACCAGAAAGTCGGACATGCCCTGCACCCATTGCAGCTTTATCCAACCCAGTTTCAGGAAGAGGGTGAGCAGCAGCATCCCGATGATGCTGGACGGCAGCTTGATGCCGGTCAGCCAGACTATCAGCTCGCCCAAGGCCAGGCATCCGAAGAGGATGGCACATTGACGGATCATAACGCTATATTTAAATGTTGAAGTGGTTGTTGAAAAACGGCCGCAAAGTTAGTCATTCTCCACATAGGTTGTTGCGGTGCGTGCCAAAAAATGAAAGCCCGCCGCTCCTCTTTGCCGGCTGGGGAAAAAGGACCAATCGGCGTGTTTTCTAAAAAAAAAGAGGTGCGCAGGGAGGATATTGGAAATAATTGTATACATTTGCGGCACGTACACATATAAAACTATTTATGGTATACTAACCTTTAAAATTGGAAAGATATGAAAAAGGAATTGTTAGTCAGTATGTTTGCAGCATTCTGCATGCTGTTTGCCACGAACGTCTGTGCACAAGAAAAAGCGACGGGTGATGAGTACAAGGATTTGAAGAAACAGGAAAAGGTCCTCGATAAGGAGATTCAGAAAAAAGCCATCAAGGCTGCCCGCAAGGAAGCCAAGAAACTGGCCAAGGAAGGTTTCAGAACTCCCGTGGGCAAGCTGCCGCTGGACAAGCAGCTGGAGAACGCCTGGGAAAAGCAGGCCGAGCTGACTACCGACGGTAATCCCTACTGGTACATCGCTTCTTCCAGAGCCGTGGGCGGCAACCAGTCTTCGGCTGCCCTGCAGGCTACGAACGCTGCCAAGATTGACCTGGCCGGACAGATTCAGACCAAGGTTTCGCAGCTGATTGAGGCCAAGGTGGCCAACGACGACATGGGCCAGGAAGAGGCTGCCAGCCTCTCCAGCGTGGTGGCATCCAGCAAGAGCGTGATTTCTGCCACGCTGGGCCGCACCATTCCCCTGGTGGAAGTGTACAGAACGCTGGAAAACAAGAACGTGGAAGTCATGGTGACACTGGGCTACAGCGCACAGGCCGCCAACGAAGCTGCCATCGGTGCCATCCGCAAGGAACTGGCCGCCAAGTCTGAAGAGCTGGCCAAGGAACTGGACAAGCTGGGCTATTGATGACGGCTCTGCCGGGGTGTGTGCCGTGACGGACGGCAGTCCGTACAAAGGCGGAACGGGATTCCGGGTCGCGGCACACCTCTCGGCCTATTCTTACTTGTTTGTAAACTTAGATTTGTTGTTTTTTTAATTTTTCGCAAGCCCGTTTGCGGCAGGCAAGGCTGCGGGGAACAGGTGACGCGGGCGCATGTCGCTCTTGCGGCACTGCTGTTTCCCCCTTTTCCTGTTGTGGAATGCCGCTTGCGGAACTAAAATTTTTTACCGGATGAATTGGAGTAAACTGATAGGCTGGATATTTTTGATGACGTGTCTGGCCGCCTCTCCCCTGTACGCCCAGAAAGAGGTGAAAGTGAAGGGCGCGCAGGGACGTTGGCAGGTGAACGACAACACGACCCTGAAGGAGGCCGAGGAGCGTGCCTTCATGGAGGCCAAGAAAGAGGCGCTGCGCAAGGCGGGAGTCATGGAGAATGTCTGGTCCGTATTCGGACAAATATCCCAGGAGAGCGGGACGGAGTTCACCGAGGCCTATTCGCAGATGAACGTGCTGGCCATCGGCGGCATGGTGAATGTCACGAACAAGAAAGTGGAGGAAATCTGGGACGTGGACTCGCGCAGCCTGTACAAGGTGGTCACCATCGATGCCCTCGTACAGAAGGAACAGGTGGTGGACAAGGAGTATGCCATCGAGGTGAAGGGCATTTCCACCTTATATAAGGAAGGCGACGTCTTCACCTGCAAGCTGAAGGTACACGGAACGGACTCCTACCTGAAGTTCTTCTGGTTCGACAGCACGGGCGGGGCGCTGCTCTATCCCAACGACTACGAGGGAAACAACCTGCTTGCCGCCGAAAAGGAGTATAACATCCCCTTCAGCAACGCCGTGGACTACCGCATGGAGAAGCGCGGCGCCGAAAGCGAGAAAATCAACATGATGATGGTAGCCACCAAGGAGAACATCCCCTATACCGAGGAGGTGACCTACCAGAACGTGCTGAAGTGGGTCTATTCCATCCCCAGCGACAAGCGTTGCGCCTTTTACGACATGGTGCTTATCAAATAAATCTGTTTTGTCAATCCGATTCAACCCGATAGCCGTTCCCTGCGGCGCCTTGTGCCGGCAGTGGGCGGAGAACAGGAGGCCATTATGAAAATCACGAAACACCTGATAGGGGCTTGTGCCTTGGCCGTGGGCCTGGCAGCGCCCGTGCATGCGCAAGACATTGAGAAGGAGTTTGAAGAGTTCAAGAAACAGCAGTTGCAGGAATTTGACGAGTTCAAGAACAAGGCCGATGCCGACTTCGAGACCTTCCTGCGCGAGGCATGGAAGAAGTACGATGCCTTTGCGCCCATCCCTGCTCCTGTACGGCCCGAACCGCCCCAGCCCGTAGAGTTCGACAAGACCAAGCCGGCCCTGCCGCCCGTGGCCGTCAAGCCCGGCAAGGTGAAGGTGCCCGAAGCCAGGCCTTTTGTGCCCGTCAAGGTTGAGGTGCCCGAAGTGAAGCCCACCGGCAAGCCCGTCAGACGGATACCCGTCCTGTTCTACGGCACCACGTTCGAGGTCGCTTCGGATGCGGTGGACATGCTCTCGCTCGAGGGCAACAAGGAGTCTGACGTGGCCGACGCCTGGAAGGACGTCTGCAACAAGGACTACGAACAGTTGCTGAAGGACTGCCTCACCATCAAGCAGGAGAAGCGGCTGAGCGACTGGGCCTACCTGCTCTTCATCAAGCAGCTGGGCATTGAGCTTTACGGACAGGGACGCCCCGACGAAGTGGCCTTCCTGCAGATGTTCCTGCTGAACAAGTCGGGCTACAAGGCACGGCTGGCCAAGATTGACGACCGCCTGAAGCTGCTTGTGGCCACCAACTCCACCATCTATGCCACTCCTTACCTGACGATGGACGGCGACCGTTACTACGTCTTCGAGCCTGCCCCCAACGGCTCGATGGGCATCTACACCTACCGCAAGAACTTTGCCGACGCCCGCAACCTGGTGAGCCTCGACATCAGCGGCATGCCCGGGTTTGACATGCAGGACTATACGCGCGAACTGGTCTCTGCCAACGGCCAGCTGAAGGTGCAGGCCGTGGTGAACAAAAACCTGATTGACTTCTACCACGACTATCCGCAGTGCGACGTCATCACCCACTACAAGACCCCCATGAGCGAGGAACTGGCCGAGTCCATCTATCCCGCCCTGCGCGCAGCCGTGGCCGGCAAGTCGCAGAAGGACGCCGCCAACCTGCTGCTCCACTTCGTGCAGACGGCCTTCGACTACAAGACCGACGGCGAGCAGTTCGGCTACGAAAAGCCCAACTTCCCCGACGAGACTTTCTACTACCCCTTCTGCGACTGCGAGGACCGCGCCATGCTCTACTCCACGCTGGTCAAGGAACTGCTGGGCCTGGACGCCATCCTGCTCGATTATCCCAACCACATCGCCTCGGCAGTCTGCTTCACCGAGGACATCGCGGGCGACTATGTGGTGCTGGACGACGGCCGCAAGTATCTCATCTGCGACCCCACCTACATCGGTGCCCCCATCGGCGCTTGCATGGACCAGTACAAGAATGTGTCGCCGGAGATTATTCGGTAACGTGCCAATGAGCTGACGGCCTTACGGCGTGGCGGCATTATCCATGCGTGGTTCAATCTGTGTAATCTGTGGCGACGATTTGTTCAGCCACGGGTTGCACAGATTGTTTTTTTTTGAATGGTCATGGTTGTTGAAACGCAGATTGTCGCAGATTCACGCAGACAGAAAAATGAAAGTCTGTGCCCATCTGTTTCCATCTGTGCCATCTGTGGCCCATGTTTCCGCACCGCAAGGCCATTTGCACATTCCCGCATTCCCCCATTGTCCCATTCCCCAATGTTAAATATTACAATATTTGAAGAGGAGCCCCTTAAAAAGGAGGACGAATTGCAATGTAGATATAGCAAAATTGTGTACTTTTGCGGCGTGAATAAACACATTCTGCCGTAATCCATATACACAACTTAAAATATCATGCAAAGTTTAATCAATGAAATTGTTGAGCGCGCCAAAGCGAACCGCCAACGCATCGTTCTTCCCGAAGGTACGGAAGAGCGTACTCTGAAAGCTGCCAATCAAATCCTGACAGACGGTGTAGCCGATTTGATTCTTCTCGGAAATCCTGCCGAAATCGAGGCTTGTGCCAAGGAATGGGGCTTGGGTAACATCGGTAAAGCTACGATTATCGACCCCCAGAACCATCCGAAGATGGAGGAATACGCACAACTGCTCTGCGAGCTGCGCAAGAAGAAAGGTATGACTATCGAAGAGGCCCGCAAGCTGGTGCTCGACCCGCTCTACCTGGGCTGTCTGATTATCAAGAACGGCGATGCCGACGGACAGCTGGCCGGCGCACGCAACACCACCGGCGACGTGCTGCGTCCCGCTTTGCAGATTATCAAGACCGCTCCGGGCATCACCTGCGTCTCAGGCGCCATGCTGCTGCTCACCCATGCGCCCGAGTACGGCAAGAACGGCATCCTGGTGATGGGCGACGTGGCCGTGACTCCCGTGCCCGATGCAGCCCAGCTGGCCCAGATTGCCGTCTGCACCGCCCGCACCGCCAGTGCCGTGGCCGGACTCGACCCCAAGGTGGCCCTGCTGAGCTTCTCAACCAAAGGCTCCGCCAAGCACGAAGTGGTGGACAAGGTGGTTGAAGCCCTGAAGATTGCCAAGGAAATGGCACCGGACATCGCCATCGACGGCGAACTGCAGGCCGACGCCGCACTGGTTCCCAAGGTAGGCGCCAGCAAAGCTCCGGGTTCGTCCATCGCCGGACATGCCAACGTGCTCGTAGTGCCCAGCCTCGAAGTGGGCAACATTTCCTACAAGCTGGTTCAGCGTCTGGGACACGCCGACGCCGTAGGCCCCATTCTCCAGGGTATCGCACGCCCGGTGAACGACCTCTCCCGCGGATGCTCCATTGAGGACGTCTACCGCATGATTGCCATCACCGCCAACCAGGCCATCGCCGCCAAAGAACAGAAATAAACAAAGAATAACCCCCAAATCTGAATAGTCATGAAAATCTTAGTATTGAACTGCGGAAGTTCTTCCATCAAGTATAAGCTGTTCGACATGGACAGCAAGTCGGTCATCGCTCAGGGCGGCATCGAGAAAATCGGCCTGCCTGGTTCGTTCCTCAAGCTGACCTTGCCCAGCGGCGAAAAGAAGATTCTGGAGAAAAACATCCCCGAACACACCGTAGGCGTGGAGTTCATCCTCAACACGCTGACCAGCCCCGAGTACGGAGCCATCAAGTCGCTCGACGAAATCAACGCCGTAGGCCACCGCATGGTACACGGAGGCGAGAAGTTCAGCAAGTCGGTACTGCTCACCAAGGAGGTGCTCGACGCCTTCACGGCCTGCAACGACCTGGCACCCCTGCACAACCCCGCCAACCTGAAAGGCGTGCATGCCATCGAAGCCATCCTGCCCAACGTGCCGCAGATTGGCGTGTTCGACACCGCCTTCCACCAGACCATGCCCGACTACGCCTACATGTACGCCGTCCCCTACGAGCTGTACGAGAAGTACGGCGTGCGCCGCTACGGCTTCCACGGAACTTCCCACCGCTACGTTTCGCAGCGTGTATGCGAGTTCCTGGGCGTGAAACCCGAAGGACAGCGCATCATCACCTGCCACATCGGCAACGGCGGCTCCATCACTGCCATCAAGGACGGCAAGTGTGTGGACACCAGCATGGGCCTCACCCCGCTTGAGGGCCTCATGATGGGCACACGCAGCGGCGACATCGACGCCGGCGCCGTCAGCTTCATCATGGAGAAGGAGGGTCTCGACGCACAGGGCATCTCCAACCTGCTCAACAAGAAGAGCGGCGTGATGGGCATCTTCGGCAAGTCGAGCGACATGCGCGACCTGGAGAACGCCGTCGCAGCCGGCGACCCCAAGGCGCGCCTGGCCGAGAACATGTACTTCTACCGCATCAAGAAATACATCGGCGCATACGCCGCCGCACTGGGTGGCGTGGACATCATCGTCTTCACCGGCGGTGTGGGCGAGAACCAGGCCACGGCCCGCTGGGGTGCCTGTGCCGGACTGGAGTTCATGGGCGTGAAGCTCGACCCCGAGAAGAACAAGGTGCGCGGCGAGGAGAAGGTCATCTCCACCGACGACTCCCCGGTGAAGGTCGTAGTCATCCCCACCGACGAGGAGCTGATGATTGCCTCGGACACCATGGACATTCTGAACCAGTAACCGTCCGCCGGATACGATATTGAGGGCGAAGGGCGTTCCTGCACGTGCAGGGCGTCCTTCGCCTTTTTTTGTCGGTGCGGTGCCTTCCGCCCCGCCTGAAGCGGTGCGGGCCGTGCCTGCATGGTGCGGGCGCCGTGCCTGCATGGTCCGCGCACCGAGCCTGCATGGTCCGCGCACCGTGCTTGCATGGTCCGCGCCGTTCCGCCGTCGTCCTCCGCAGCGGGGGCGTGGCTCCGGTTTCCGTGTAATCGAAATGCAGTGTGTCTGCAAATGGTTTGTGAAGCGTGTGTAATGCTGCCGTAACAGCCAGTTCCTTATTTTGCCGCCGAATTAAAACAACGATTATGAAACGGAAATTATTAGAGAGATGTATGTTATGCCTTGCCGCCGCGGGACTGTTTGTCTGCTGTCTGCCGGCAGTGGCTGCAAGCGGCGGGCATCCGTCGGCAGCGGTGGACCAGGTCCGTGTAAAAATATTGGTGAGCGGCCGTGTGGCCGACGCCACGGGCGAGCCCCTTCCGGGCGCCACGGTGCGCGAGCGTGCCACGGGCAACGGCACGGTGACCAACCTTGACGGCGAGTTTTCCTTGTCCGTCTCGTCCGAGGCTTCGCTGGAAGTCAGCTTCGTGGGCTTTGCCACCAAGGTGGTGTCCGTGGCCGGGCAGAAGAGTCTGAAGGTGGTGCTCGAAGAAGACGCCGCCGCGCTGGACGAGGTCGTCGTCGTGGGCTACGGCATCCAGAAGAAGGTGAACCTGTCCGGTTCGGTAGACCAGATAGGCGCCAAGGAACTGGAGAAGCGCCCCATAGCCGACCTGTCGCGGGGCCTGCAGGGCATGATTCCCAACCTGAACATCGACTTCACCAGCGGCGAGCCGGGCAAGTCGGCCAACATCAACATCCGTGGCGAGGCCTCCATCAACGGCGGCAGCCCGCTGATTCTGATTGACGGCGTGTCGGCCGACGTGGAGGAGATGAACCGCCTCTTGCCCGAGGACATCGAGAGCCTCTCGGTCCTGAAGGACGCCTCCTCGGCCGCCATCTACGGCGCGCGTGCCGCTTTCGGTGTCATCCTGATTACCACCAAGCAGGGCAGCAGCGACCGCATACAGGTCGATTACAACGGCAACTTCGCCTGGAAGCGGCCCTCGACGCTGACCGAGAAGACTTCCGACCCCTACATTTACCTGAAGCTGAAGAACATTGCCGTGCTCAACACTCCCTGGAGCTCGGGACACGTCACCAGCGACGAGCGCCTCGAATGGGCGCGCCAGCGTTCGGACAACCCCGACGGCACCCCCTCGGTGCGCCTGAACCCGCTGGACGAGACCCAGTGGGAGTACATGGGCAACCGCGACTGGACCGACTACTTCCTGAACCGCAACACCTTCACCCAGACGCATCAGGTCTCGGTGTCGGGCCGTACGGAGAAGACGCGCTTCTATCTGTCGGGCGGCTACGACGACGAGAACGGCATCTTCTCGGGCATTGTGGACAACGACAAGTACCGCCGTTACAGCATGCGCAGCAAGGTGAGCTATGACGTGTGGGAGTGGCTGACCCTGTCGAACAACACCTCTTACGTGGTGACCGAGCGCAAGAAGCCGAGCTATTATGACATGGGCGTGTTCTTCGACCTCGAACCGCACGACATGGACCGCAACCCCGACGGCTCCTGGGCCAGCGGCGAGCTGGGTACGGCTTTGGCGCAGCTGGTGGACGGCGGCCAGGAGAAGGATACCTACGGACGCCTTCAGAGCACTTTCTCGGGCGAGCTGAACTTCTGGAAGCGCATGCTGGTCATCAACGCCAACTTCACCTTCATGAAGGGGCACCAGGAGTACGACTGGTACAAGACGCCCTATCAGATAGGCTACGGCCCGGACGACATCCGCGAGCAGGGCGAGAGCCGTGCCTGGAAGGAAAGCACTGACGACCTGTACACGGTGTTCGAGGTGTATGGCACCTTCAGCAAGCTGTTCCGCGACCGCCATCAGGTGACCGCCATCCTGGGCTTCAACCAGGAGTACAGCCGCTCCGACAACTTCCACTCCGAGCGCTACGACATCATCTCCACCGCCCTGCCTTCCATCGGGCTGGCTTCCGGCACCCAATACGTCGGCCAGACCTATCGCGACTGGGCCATCCGTGGCTGCTTCTTCCGTGCCAACTATTCGTACGACAACCGCTACATCTTCGAGCTGAACGGCCGCTACGACGGTACGTCGCGTTTCCCCAGTAACAAGCGCTTCGGCTTCTTCCCCTCGGGCTCGGTGGCCTGGAGGGTGGACAGCGAGTCGTTCTTCGACGGGCTGCGCGACGTCTTCTCCCAGCTCAAGCTGCGCGCCTCCTACGGCTCGTTGGGCAATCAGCTGGTGAGCGAATACGGCTACATCCCCTATATGAGTTCGCAGCTGGGCAGTTACATCATCGACGGCGAGCTGCAACAGACGGTCACCTCGCCCGACCTGGTTTCGTCGGCCTACACCTGGGAGGAAGTGCGCACCGTCAATGGCGGCATCGACCTGGGCTTCCTGGACAACAGGCTGACGGCTTCGTTCGACCTCTACCGCCGCGACACCCAGGGCATGCTTACCATGGGCCGCGAGCTGCCCGGCGTGCTGGGCAAGGAAGAGCCGCAGGAGAACGCCGCCAACCTGAAGACACGCGGCTGGGAGCTGAGCATCGGCTATCAGGACGAGTTCCGCCTGGCCGGAAAACCGCTGGACTGGGCGGCCCGCTTCATCCTGTCGGACAGCCGCACGTGGATTACCAAGTTCGACAATCCCACCCGCAACCTGACGCAGTATTACGAAGGACAGGAAATAGGCGAAATCTGGGGCTTGCAGAGCGACGGCCTCTTCCGCAGCAAGGACGAAATCGCTGCCCTGGACGAGACCGAAATCATCCCCTGGGGCGCCCTTGAGATTGTGGAGGGCTGGCCCAAATACAAAGACCTGGACGGCGACCACCGCATCACCAAAGGCTCTGTGACGGTCGACGACCCGGGCGACCTGAGCGTCATCGGCAACTCGTCACCCCGCTTCCGCTTCGGCCTGAACCTGAGTGCCGAATGGAACGGAATCGACGTGGCCGTCTTCCTGCAGGGCATCGGCAAGCGCGACTTCTACCCGCAGAGCTACCTGTACTGGGGCTTCTACCAGCAACCTTACAGCGGCGGCCAGCTGCATACCTTCGACTTCTACCGCCCTGCGACGGACAGCGAGGTCGACATGGGCAAGCACTCGCAGTCGTACATCGCCGCCGGACTGGCCAACCAGAACCTCGATGCCAGATACCCCATCCTGCAGTCGTGGCTGGCCGACAAGAACCTGGGAACCCGCATCGACCAGGCAATGGGTCTGGCCATCCCCCAGACGGGCTACATGCTGAACGGCGCTTACCTGCGCGTGAAGAACATCACCGTCGGCTATACGCTGCCGCAAGAGTGGGTGCGCAAGGCGCGGCTCAGCCGGGTGCGTGTCTTTGTCAGTGCCGACAACCTGTGCGAATGGAGCGGGGTGAAACCTTACTTCGACCCCGAGGCCATCACCGATACGTCCTCTTTCGGCTACGTGTATCCCTTCAACCGCCAGCTCTCTTGCGGACTCAACGTAACATTCTAAAAACCAACAAACGACAATGAGAAATCTGATTATACCTTCCGTGGCCCTTTCGGCCACCTTGCTGCTGGCTGCTTCGTGCAACGATTCGTTTATGGACCGGCAGCCCCATACGGAAATCGGTGTGGAGTCCTACTTCAACACCGAACGCGACCTGCAGATGTATTGTTACGGTCTGGTCAACACGCCGGGCTACAGCTACGACTCCGACGAGGGCACCGACGATGTGGCCACCACCTCGAACGTAGAAATCAAGAACATCATGACGTCGCCCAACCCGAACTCGGTCACCATCAACGCCGGCTGGAACTGGGAACGCCTGTACGACATCAACTTCTTCCTGGCCAACTGCGGACGCGCCAAAGTGACCGAGGACGTCCTGGCACACTATCAGGGCGTGGCCCGTTACTACCGCGCCGCCTTCTACATGGACAAGGTGAAGACCTATTCCGACGTGCCCTGGTACGACAAGGTGCTCACCACCGACGACCCAGACCTGTACAAGGCCCGCGACCCGCGCGACTTCGTTGTCGGCAAGATATTCGAAGACTACCAGTTTGCTGCCGGGCACGTCCGTGCCGACGAGCCTCTGGGCGCCATCAACAAATGGATTGTGCTGGCTACCATGGCCCGCCATGCCCTGTACGAAGGCACGTACCGCAAGTATCACGACGAGCTGAACCTGCAGTCTACGGCCGACACCTACCTGCGCATCGCAGCCGATGCCGCTTTGCAAATCATGGAGGAGGGCGGTTTCCGGATTTATAACACCGGAAAACCTTACGAGGACTATTCCACCCTGTTCAACAGCCCCGACCTGACAACCAATCCCGAAATGATACAGGCGTGTTACTACGAGAACGACGTGGCCGAGAACGGCTTCTGGGCCTACATGTTCGGCAATTACATTCCCTGTCCGACCAAAGACTTGGTGCAGGCTTACCTGATGAAGGACGGCTCGTACTATTCCTCGCAACCCGGCTACCAGACCAAGCAGTTCGTCGAGGAGTTCCAGGACCGCGACCCGCGCATCTACCAGACGCTGGCCTATCCGGGCTGGGAGCTGGTCAACACCATGACCTACGCTACGGGAGCCGGCATCTACGTGCAGACGTTCAACAAGAACTTCTCCGGATACCATCAGATCAAGGGCTTCATCAACAACAAGGAAGAGAGCTACTACGTAGGCATCGACTTCCCCGTCATCCGCTATGCCGAGGTACTGCTTACTTATGCCGAGGCCAAGGCCGAGCTGGGCGAACTGACGCAGGACGTGCTCGACCGTACCGTGAACCAGCTGCGCGACCGTGCAGGAATGCCCCACCTGCTGATGAATCCGCCGGCCGATCCGGTGATGGCGGCAGCCTTCCCCGGCGTGGAGTCGACGCTGCTCGAAATCCGCCGCGAGCGCCGGGTCGAACTGGTGTTCGAAGGATTCCGCTTCGACGACCTCATGCGCTGGCATGCCGGCAAGCTGCTCGAAAAGGAACCGGAGGGCCTGTACTTCCCCAGTCTGGGCAAGTTTGACCTGACGGGCGACGGCGTCGAGGATATTTATCTGATACCTTCCTCGCAGTCCATCCCTGCCGAAGAAGACAAGGAGACCAACTCCCTGGGCGAAAAGCTGGTGTACTACCGGACCGGAACCATCGACGACCAGAACGCCACCGTCTACCTGAGCGAAGGCGACCACGGGGTCATCCAGACCATCAAGGACATGGGCACTTTTGAAGAGCCCAAGTTCTACTACCGTCCCATCCCTTATCACGAGATGGAGCTGAACCCTAACCTGGGACCGCAACTCTTCGGCTGGGAGTGAAAGAAGGAGGGCTGGCGGACACCGCGCGCCGCGTGCCCTCCGGAACAGTTACTTGCAATGAAGCAACATTTTTAATACAGAAAAGATATGGAAAAGAAACAATTGCTGAAAGGAGCGGCCGCCTTCTGCCTGGCCGCACTGATGGCCTCCTGCGCACAGCCCGGACGGCAGGCACAGGACGAAAGACCGGCCACCAGACTGACATTTGCCTACCTCACCGACGTACACCTGAACAAGGATAACAGCGGAAACGGCAACGAGGGCCTGCAAATGGCTCTGAAGGCGGCTGCCGACAACGGGGCCGAGTTCGTAATCTTTGGGGGCGACAATGCCGATACCGATGCCCTGGGCGATGCCGAAGTTACCGCCGACACCCTCCATGCCCGCTTTGCAAGGCTGGTGAAGGAGTCCGGCCTGCCGGCCTATTTCACCATCGGCAACCACGACCGCTTTTATCTTTCCGGAGGAAAGGCCGATACGCTGGGCTTCGGCATGTTCGAGAAGCACTACGGCCCCACGCACCGCTCGTTCTCGCAGAAAGGCGTTCACTTTGTCATCCTGAACAGCCTCTATCCGCAGTCCGACGGAGCCCCTTACGGTGTGGGAGCCGGGCAGCTGGCCTGGCTCAAGGCCGACCTCGATACGGTGGGCAAGCAGACGCCGGTCATCGTTTCGCTCCACGTGCCCATGCTGTCGTTGTATTATCCGGTAGTGGAGGGCACCATGAAGGCCTGGGACATGATTGCCGACAGTAAGGCAGTGGTCGATTTGCTGAAAGAGCACAACACGCAGCTCGTCCTGCAGGGACACCAGCACATTTACGAACAGATTCAGGAACGTGACCTGTGGTTTGTAACAGCCGGAGCCGTGTCGGCCTTCTGGTGGCAAGGACCTTTCCTGACTACGCAGGAAGGTTTCCTGCTGGTCAAGGTCGACGAGAACAACCGCGTTTCGTGGGACTACGTGGATTATGGATGGCAAGTACCCGGAAAATAACCAGAAAACAATAAAGTGAAGAAATGAAAAGTAAAAGATTGCTGATGACGGTAGCTTTGGCTGCCGCCTGCTGGAGCGGAATGTCTGCCCAGCAAACACAAGAACTGCCCGACCGCATCAAGATGGGGCAGGAGAGGGTGAAAGTACGTCACGACATCAGGCTGCCGCAGATTGACGGCTACGAACTGCTGAAGTGCGATTTCCACATCCACACCGTTTTCTCCGACGGCATCGTGTGGCCTTCGCTGCGTGTGAACGAGGCCTGGGAAGAGGGGCTCGACGCCATTGCCCTGAGCGACCACATTGAAGGGCAGCCCGCCCGCGAGGGCATGAAGAAGGGCGACCTGGACCTGGCCTTCAAGAATGCCGAAGGCGAGGCCTTGCGCCGTGGCATCATTCTGATAAAAGGAGGCGAAATCAGCCGCTCCATGCCGCCCGGACATCTCAATGCCCTTTTCCTGAGCGATGTGGACTCCTTGCAGAAGGACGATGTGGTGGAAGTCTTGAGGGAAGCCCGCAGACAGGGAGCCTATATCTTCTGGAACCATCCGGGCTGGAACGTCGAGGAAGTGAAGTGGCACGACATGCACGAGCAGCTCTGGAAAGAAGGACTGCTGAACGGCATCGAGGTGTTCAACGAGTTCGAGTGGTATCCCAAGGCCCTGGAATGGGCCAAGGAGAAAGACCTGACCCTGATGGCCAACACCGATGTGCACGATGTCGTCGAACGGCTGTATGACAGGAAGCAGACGGCTCACCGTCCGCTGACGCTGGTACTGGCCAAGGAGCGTACGCAGGCTGCCATCAAGGAGGCCTTGTTCGACCATCGCACCCTCATCTGGTTCTTCGATACCCTGATTGGTAAGGAAGACTACCTGAAGAAGTTTTTTGAAGGGGCTGTCCGTGTGCAGCCTTCGCATTACACGACCGAGACCTTGTCGTATGTGACGCTGACCAATACGTGCGATGTCCCTTTCCGGCTCGAAGCGGCTTCAGAGGCAAAGGGGTATCCCTCGTGCATTCAGCTGCCGGCCGGAGCGTCGGTGGTGGTGGCGGTGCCCAAAGACGGCGCGCACCCCGTTTCTTATAAGGTGACGAACTTGCTGACAGCCTATAAGCAAAGCATTGAAGTTTCGTTGTTTTAACGAAAAATAGGGGCAAGGGTAGGCCGAAAATGCCTACCTTTGCTTGTATTTATTAACCTAACATCATATTTATGAAACGATTGACGTATTTGACACTCCTGCTGCTGGTGGCTGTTGCAGTCCGGGCACAGCAGGCTAAGTATGTATTCTATTTCATCGGCGACGGCATGGGCCTGAACCAGGTGAACACAACCGAGATGTATCTGGCCGAACAGCAGGGACGCATCGGCATCGAGCCGTTGTGCTTTGCCTCTTTCCCTGTGGCAGGCATGGCCACTTCCTACTCGGCAACCAACTCCATCACCGACTCGTCGGCCGGCGGAACAGCGCTTGCCACGGGCCACAAGACTTATAACGGCGCCATCGGCGTAGATGTCAACAAAGAACGGCTGATGAGCGTGGCCGAGCGGGCCAAGCGTGCCGGCAGAAAGGTCGGCGTCACCACCAGCGTCAGTGTGGACCACGCCACGCCGGCATCCTTCTATGCCCACCAGCCGGACCGCGACATGTACTACGAGATAGCCCTCCAGCTGCCCGAAGCGGACTTCGACTTCTATGCCGGAGGCGGATTCCTGATGCCCGCCACCACTTTCGACAAGAAGGAGGCACCGTCCATTTACCCCGTCTTCGAGCAGGCCGGCTACACCCTGGCCCGCGGACTGGACGAGTACCGCACGAAGGCCGACGGCGCGCAGAAGATGATTCTGGTGCAGCCCGAAGGGGCTGAGGCCACCGACCTGCCTTACGCCATAGACCGCCGCGAGGGCGACCTCACCCTGGCGCAGATTACGGAGAGTGCCATCGACTTCCTCACCCGGGACAACAGAAAGGGATTCTTCCTCATGGTGGAGGGCGGAAAGATTGACTGGGCCTGCCACAACAACGACCCCGCAACGGTGGTCAGCGAGGTGGTGGACATGGACAACGCCATCCGCGTGGCCTACGAGTTCTACAAGAAACACCCCAAAGAGACGCTCATTGTCGTAACGGCCGACCACGAGACCGGCGGACTGGGAATGGGCACGCGCGGCTACACGCTGAACCTGAAGGCGCTGGACTGCCAGAAGCAGTCGGCCGACCTGCTCTCGCGCGCCATCACCGACCTGCGCAAGGCCAAGGGAAGCCAGGTGAAGTGGGAAGACGTGAAGGCGCTGCTGGCCGAGCGCATGGGCTTCTGGGACAAGCTGCCCCTGACGTGGGAGCAGGAAAGGCTCTTGCGCGACGAATACGAGGACTCCTTCGTGAAGAACAAGGTGGTCTTTGAAGAGACGCTCTACTCCAAGACCGAACCCCTGGCCGCAGCCGCCAAGCAGGTGATGAGCCGGATAGCCGGACTGGGATGGACCACCACCAGCCACTCGGCCGAGTACGTCCCCGTCTATGCCGTGGGCGCAGGCTCCAAGCTGTTCATGGGCAAGATGGACAACACCGACATACCCAAACGCATAGCCAAGGCGGCGGGGTACAAGTGGTGAGTGATTAGTGGTGAGTGGTGAGCGGTGAGCGGTTAGTAGGGGGATGAAACGCGGATTAACGCAGATTTACGCAGAAAAAAATAATCTGTGCCAATCTGCTTTAATCTGTGTCATCTGTGGTCCATTCGTCAACTGTCCCCCCAAGGTTGCGCTACACAGGGCGGGCCGACCCCGCCCCTACACGTACAAGCCGCAGGGCATACTAACCGCTCACCGCTCACCACTCACCGCTATTCCACTTCTTTCTTCACAATCTCCTCCATCTCCTCCAGCCGTTTGCGGCGTTCTTCGTCGGAGGCGGGTTGCCGGTAGTGGTAGCCGAGGTCGGTACGCTCGGACATCTCTTCGCTCCATTCCTCGAAATAGTCGGAGGCGGGTGTGCCGTGAGGGTCCAGGTTCTCTTCGGCAATGGAGTCATCTCTGTATATCATATCATCCATATTCATTGTTCGTTAAAGGGTTGTACATCAAGTTCGGGGTGTAACGGCGGCTCTGGCGGAAAAGAGGCGCACCGCACTTGCGGCCTCACGGCGTGTACTGCGGCGCACACTCTCCAATCCATTGGCTTGCCGGGCTTTTCCGCTCGGACAAGCACGCATTTATTAAACCGATTTGAATTGTTACGCAGACATAAACGCCTCCGCCCGCAAAAGGTTTGCGGGCGGAGCGTTATTTAACGGCGTTATTGGACGGTGGGCGGTCAGGCATGCTTTGCGGCGTGGTCCATCGTCCCGCGCCGCACGCCATGCCCAATCATAGTTTGCTTTCCCCCTCGATGTACTGTTCCAGGAAGAGGTTCTCGCCGTCGAACACGGCATAGGTGAAGAAATTGATCCAGTCGCCCAGGATGAGGACGCGGGCCGTCTGGCTCAGCATCAGGTCCAGTTCGATGTGGCGGTGTCCGTAGATGAAGAAGTTGATGTCCGGATGGCTCTTCAGATACTCCTTGGTGTAGAGCACCAGGTACTCGTTGTTCTCGCCCATGTAGTCGGGGTCCTTGCCGTCCACGCGCTTCAGGCGGCTGTGCTTGGCCCAGGTCAGCCCCAGCTCCACGCTCCAGCGCGGGTGCAGGGCCGAGAACAGCGTCTGCAGCGTACGGCTGTGGAAGAGGGTGCGCAGCACCTTGAACTTGCGGTCCGGGTCGCCCAGCCCGTCGCCATGCGCCAGGTAGAACTCCTTGCCGCAGATTTCGGTGGTGAGCGGCTTCCGGTGCAGGACCACGCCGCATTCCTTGGTCAGGTAGTCGCCGCACCAGATGTCGTGGTTGCCCGTGAAGAAGTGTACCTCCACGCCCAGGTCGGTCAGTTCGGACAGCTTGCCCAGGAAGCGCGTGTAGCCCTTGGGCACCACGGTCTTGAATTCGTACCAGAAGTCGAACATGTCGCCCAGCAGGTAGACGGCGGCCGCCTTGTGCTTGATGCTGTCCAGGAAGTTCACCAGTCGGCGTTCCTGTGTCCGTCCGTGCTCGATGGCGCGCGAGCCCAGATGTGCGTCTGAAAGGAAATATACGTTCTTCATATCAGGCTTGATGTTTTAAGTTTGCAAGTTTTGAAGTTGGAAGAAGTTATGCCCATAAATCATTCTGAAAAGCATGGGCTTTAACTTCCCGGTCCGTCTTAGACGGACGATAACTTCTTCTAACTCCTTTAACTTCTTCAAATCTCTTATTTGAACAGTTCGTCCAGATAGGTGTAGAAGGCCGGGTCTTCGCCCACCACCACTTTGGCAATCTTGCCCTGCGGGTCGATGACAATCTTGGTGGGGTAGCCCTGTATGCCGTACTTTACGGTGACGTCTGCCTCGTCCGTATTGCGCACGTGCAGCCACGGCAGTTCGTGCTTCTCCACGGCCTTCTTCCAGGCCTCTTCCGTGTCGCGGCAGTCAATGCCCAGTATCTCCATGCGGTCCTTGTACTTGGTGTAATACTTCTTCATGTCGGGGATGCCCTTGATGCACCAGCCGCACCAGCTGCCCCAGAAGTCCAGCACCACGTACTTGCCGCGCAGCGAGGAGAGGGCGAGGTCGTTGCCCTTCAGGTCTTTCAGGGTGAAGTCCGGCGCTTCGGCTCCCTCAACCACCTGTGCGCGTGCCTTCTCGCGTGCTTGGGTCTCCTCGATGGCCTTCTGCATGGCCAGGCCGAGGCCCTTCAGCGCGCCGTTCTTGGCGCGGTCGGTCAGCAGCGGCATGAGTTCCTTGGCCTTGCCCTGTCCCATGCTGGAGACGAGGTAGACGGAGAGGTCGTCGTCCGGGTGCTGGCGCACGTAGGCCTCGTGTACGCCGAACACCTGGTCGAGGGCCTCGTTGTAGACGCCGCGTAGCGAGTCCATGGTGGCCTCGTCCAGGGTGCCGTTCTTCTGCCGCTCGTTCAGGGTGGCGGTGACGGCGTTCATGCGGTCTGTGTAGGGCTTGGTCTGTTCCTTAATCTCGTTCATGGCGCGGTGGAAGTCGCCTCCCTCCACGAGGCAGTCGTCCATGGAGCCGCTGAGGGTCACCGTCTGTCCCGGGAAGACCAGCGTCGTCACGGGGCGCACGGTCATGGACATGGCCAGGTTGCCCTTGGGCTTGGCGTAGAGGTAGACTTCGGTGGGTGTGCTGTCGTTGGGCAGGCTGATGCTGAAGCGTCCGGCCTGCATGGGCACGGTGTCCAGGCGCGAGGCGTCTCTCCGTCCCTGCGCGTCGTACGATACGCTTCTCATCAGCAGTGTGTCACTTTCCACGCCTTCCAGCGTGCCTTCAATCGTTGTCCGCTGTGCGGACGGCTGGCAGGCGGCTGCAAGAAGAGCGGCGGCCAGCAGACATACATTCTTTTTCATTTCCAATCGTTGATTTATATTTAGCTACGAGCTACGAGCTACAAGCTACGAGTTACGGGTTACGAGCTACTTGTAGCTCGTAGCTGTCACAAAAATCCCAGTTCCAGTTTGGCTTCTTCGCTCATCATGTCCTTGTCCCATTCGGGTTCGAAGACGAGGTTGATGGTGGCGGCGCTGACGCCATCGATGCTCTCTATCTTCTGGCGGATATCCTCCATGATGAAGTCCGCCGCGGGGCAGTTGGGCGCGGTGAGCGTCATGTCGATGTTGACGCTGCCGTCGTCGGCCACGTCTATCTTGTAGATGAGGCCCAGGTCGTAGACGTTGACGGGTATTTCGGGGTCGAAGACCGTTTTCAGCATAGCCACAATCTTCTCTTCGGTTTCAAATTTGGTCATATCTTTTCAGCATTGGTTTTTAGACGGGCAAAGCTAAAGATTTTTGTTGAAACGGCAAAGAGTTGCCTGCGTTAAAGCGCAGGCATGCCGCCCGTTCCGTCCGCTCTTCCGGCGGCCGCCTGCATCGTCCGCAGGCCATGCCTGCATGGTGCGCGGACCATGCTTGCACGGAGCGCGGACCATGCTTGCACGGTGCGCGGACCATGCTTGCACGGTGCGGGACGCCGTGCGGAAGCGGGGGGCGGCGGCCCGGAGAGCCGGACGTGCGGGGCCGGTCTCCGCCGCTTGCCCCTTTCGGCAAATCGGGGGGGCGGCGTCGGATTCCGGCGCATTTTCAACGGCCGATTCACATTATTTGCTTATTTTTGTACGTTCCAATGCAATTACGGACCTTTCAACAATATTTTATGTCATGAAAAAGACACTGTTTATCTCTCTGCTGTTCCCTTTTCTGAACATGTACGGCCAGCAGGCCGGTGAGGATTATGTGAAACAAGTGAAGTTTGCCCCCGGCACCACGCTGGAGCAGAAGGTGGAGATGGCTTCGCGGCTGAGGCCCGCCGACCGCCAGCTGGAGTGGCAGAAGCTGGAGCTGACCGCCTTCCTGCACTTCGGCATCAATACCTTTACCGACCGCGAGTGGGGCGACGGCAAGGAGTCGCCCCGGCTGTTCAACCCCACCGGCCTCGATGCCGAGCAGTGGGTGCGTGCCCTGAAGGAGGGCGGCTTCAAGCTGGTCATCCTCACCGCCAAGCACCACGACGGCTTCTGCCTGTGGCCCACACGTACCACGGCGCACTCCGTGGCCTCCTCGCCCTGGAAGGGGGGCAAGGGCGACGTGGTGCGCGAGCTGAAGGATGCCTGCGACAAGCTGGGCATGAAGTTCGGCGTCTACCTCTCGCCCTGGGACCGCAACGCCGCTTGCTACGGCGACTCGCCTGCCTACAACCGCTTCTTCATGGAGCAGCTGACGGAGCTGCTCACCAACTACGGCACCGTCCACGAGGTGTGGTTTGACGGCGCCTGCGGCGAGGGCCCCAACGGCAAGAAGCAGGTCTACGACTGGGATGCCTACCACCGCCTCATCCGCCGGCTGCAGCCCCAGGCCGTGGTGGCCATCCAGGGCGACGACGTGCGCTGGGTGGGCAACGAGCGCGGCTACGGACGCGAGACGGAGTGGAGCGCCACCGTGCTCACCCCCGACGCCTACGGGCGTGCCGCCCGGCAGAACCGGGAGCTGGGCATCGCGCCCAAGTCGGCCGACCTGGGCAGCCGCGAGCTGCTGGCCCGGGCCGGTGAGCTGTTCTGGTACCCGAGCGAGGTGGACGTGTCCATCCGTCCGGGCTGGTTCTACCACGCGCAGGAGGACGCGCAGGTCAAGTCCCTGTCCAAGCTGGTGGAGATTTACCTGGAGTCGGTGGGGCGCAACTCGGTGCTGCTGCTCAACGTGCCGCCCGACCGCCGCGGACGCCTGGCCGACGCCGACGTGGCGCGCCTGAAGGAGCTGGGCGACTACCTGCGCAGGGCCTTTGCGGACAACCGCGTGAAGGATGTCCCCTACTGGAAAGCCGCCGCGGGCGAGTCGAAGGTGTACGACCTCGATGCCGAGACCACCGTGAACACCCTGATGGTGCAGGAGGACATTGCCCGGGGGCAGCGTGTCGAGGCGTTCAGGCTTGAGGCCTGGACGGACGGCGGCTGGAAGGAAGTGGCCGCGGCCACCACCGTGGGCTACAAGCGCCTGCTGCGCATCCCCGACGTACGCACTTCGCGCCTGCGCCTCACCGTGCTGCAAAGCCGCGGGCAGGCGCTCATCTCGGCCGTCGGCGCCTACCGGCTGCCCTCGCTGGACGAGGCCGGAGAGCGGCCGGAGCCGGGCGGCATACCCACCGCAGGCTGGCGGGTGACGGGGCTGCCCGCCGGGGCCGCACAGGCTGTCGACGGCGACGTGCAGACCGTCTGGCGGGCGCAGGGCCTGCAGGCCCTCACCGTGGACATGGGGCAGACGCACCGCGTCAGGGGCTTTGTCTACGTGCCCGTGTCGGACGGCGACCAGTCGGGCACCGTCTTCCGCTACAGCTTCTACACCAGTACCGACGGGCAGACGTGGACGCCGCGTGTGGAGCGGGCCGAGTTCAGCAACATCAAGAACAACCCCATTCCGCAGACCGTCAGCTTCGGTCGGACGGTAGAGGCGCGCTACTTCCGCCTGGTGCCGCTCGAAGAGATAGACGGCCTGTCCTGCACCTCGGCTGCCGAGGTGGGCATGCTTGAGGGCGAATGAGTCCGTTGCCCGCCTCCGGCGGCACACGCCGTTTGCGGCGCTCCGGGCCGGGCACGTGGCCTGCGGCCCTGTCAACCAACTTACGAAACGAAACAGAAATACAGATATGCAACTGCGAATGCTGATTTTGATTGTCCTCCTGGGCGGCACCCTGTCCGCTGGCGGGCAGACGGCGGTGGAGCGTTTCTTCGCCAAGTACAACTTCCACTTCATCACGGAGAAGGACGGTCTTCCCAACTGCTTTGTTGACGACATCATTCAGGATTCCGAAGGCTTCGTCTGGGCGGCCACGCACCAGGGCATTGTGCGCTACGACGGCTACCAGATGCTCCACCTCCACTCGCAGGCCGGGCCCGTGAGGCTGAAGAGCGACTTCGTGCGGAAGCTCTGCGAGGACAACCGGAAGCGCCTGTGGGTGGCCTCGGAGGGAGGCATAGACCTCATCGACCTGCGCACGTATGCGCCGGCCCCGCTCGAGCTTCCGCCCGACAGCGCCCTGCGCCGCCTGATGTCCGAGTCCGTCCATACCCTTTACAAGGACCGCGAGGGCTGCCTGTGGATAGCCGCCTCGGGCGGGCTGTGGTGCCTGGAGCCCGACGGCGGGGACGGCATTGCCGATTACCATTGGCTGGAGGGGAGCGGCGCGTCGGTGAGGGCCCTGGCCGAGGTGGACGGCGCGGTGTGTGCCGGCGTGGGCAACGAGGTGTGCCGCCTGGTCAGGCAGGAGCCTCACCGCCTGGTGGCCGTCCCCCTGAGCGACAGCCTGCCGCCCTTCAGCGAAGACTGGCGCATCTCGTGCATGCAGACCGACGGACGCCTGCTGTGGATTGGCTCCAACCGGGGCCTGTTCCGCTACGACCCTGACACGCGCAGCCTGAAGCGCTACCGCTATTCCACCCACCGGCCCGGCATGTTGAGCCAGGCCTACATCACGGACATCAAGCTGACCCGCCAGGGACACCTCATCGTGTCTACCCTGAACGGAGTGAACGTCTACCAGCGGGAGACGGACACCTTCGCCTTCATCCGCCAGAACGGCGCGCAGCCCTATGCCTCGGTCAACTGCAACGCCATCGACTGCGTCTTCACCGCGGGCGAGACCATCTGGCTGGGCACGGAGACGGGCGGCATCAACCTGCTCTCGCCCAAGCGGCTGCGCACCGAGCTGTGGCACAACCCCTGGGAACGCGAGGGGAAAAGCATTCCCGTGAACGCCATCTGCCAGGACAGCGACGGAAACATCTGGGCGGCCCTGACGGAGCACGGACTGGCCTGCTGGAATCCGTCTGCGGAGGAGACGGCGTGCTACCGCTTCTCGCCCGACGACCTCACTTCCATCAGCAACAATACGCTGAACGGGCTGCTGGCCGACTCGCACCGCCACCTCTGGGCCTACACCTGGGGCGTGGGCATCAACGAGCTTGCCCCCGAGGGGAGGGCGGAGGGCCGCTTCAGGCGCTACACCCGCGAAGAGGTGCCTACGCTGAAGGGCGACTTCATCAGCAGCGCCTGCGAGGACACGCTGAACGGGGGCATCTGGTTCGGCTCCACCCGCGGGCTGCTGTTCTACGACCGCCGCACGGGCACCTTCGACCGCGCCCTGCTCGACGGGCAGAACAACGAGTTTGACGCCATCCAGGCTCTGCTGGCCGACCGCCGCGGCCGCCTCTGGGCAGGGACCACGCAGGGAGTGTTTGTCATTGACCTGCGTTCGTTTGCCAAGTCGCGCCGCCACTTTGGCTACACCCTGCTGAAGTACAAGCTGGACCACCCCGAGAGCCTGCGGATGGAGAAGATAAACGTGCTGCTGGAGAGCCGCGACGGCACCATCTGGCTGGGCGGCAACGGCGACGGGCTCTACCGCCTGGACGAGGGGGGCGGAAGCCGCTTCCGCTTTCTGAACTACACGACCCGCGACGGCCTGCCGGACAACACCGTGACGGGCCTGGCCGAGGACGGAGCGGGCTGCCTGTGGGTGGTGACCACCGACGGCGTGGCGCGCATGGACCCCGCGAACGGCACCTTTGCCTGCTACACGTCCGAGGACGGCCTGCCCGTGATGCCCTACTACCGCAACGCCATCTGCTACTCCGGGCGCTACGACCGCCTCTTCCTGGGCACGGCGGCGGGACTGCTGGCCGTGACGCCCGACAGCGGGGCCGACTCGCTGGCCGAGCCCCGCGTGCGCCTGTCGTCGCTCACCGTGGCGGGCAACCCGGTCTTTCCTGCCTCGGGCGACTTCCTGGAGCAGGACATCTCGACGGCTGAGGCCATCAGGCTGCACGAGCGGGAGAGCCGCTTCTCCGTAGCCCTGACCACCATGAACTACGGCAACAGCGGGCGCATCCGCTACATGTACCGCCTGAAGGGGTATGAAAGCGAGTGGAACGAGACGCCGCCGGGCAGCCCCGTGGCCCGCTATACGGCGGTGCCGGCCGGCAACTATGTCCTTCAGGTGAAGGCCACGGACGAGAGCGGCCGGTGGTCCGGACACCTGGCCGAGCTGAAGGTGCGCGTCGTGCCCTACTTCTACAAGACGCCCTGGTTCATCGCATCGGCCGTGGTGCTGTCGCTGCTGGCCGTGCAGCTGTTCTACCTGCGCAAGATGAAGCGCTACGCCAGGCAGAAGGCCGAGCTGAAGCGCATGGTGGACGAGCGCACCCGCGAGCTGGCCCTGCGCAACGAGCAGCTGGAGCTGATGGCCCGCCACGTGGAGGAGGTGACGGAGGAGAAGATTTCCTTCTTCACCAACATCACCCACGAGTTCCGCACGCCCGTGACGCTGATACACGGCCCCATCGGGCACGCCCTGAAGGTGGTGACAGACCCCGACGTGAAGGCCCAGCTGGAGATTGCCGGACGCAACTCGGACTACCTGCTCTCGCTGGTGAACGAGCTGCTGGACTTCCGCAAGCTGGAGGCCGACCGCGTGGTGCTGGACGTGAAGCCCTGCAACATGGAGGCCTTTCTGACCGGGCTGCTGCTGCCCTTCAAGGTCTTTGCCCGCGAGCGGGGCATCGGGCTCGCCGCCCACTACCGCCTGCAGGACCATCCGTGCCTGATGCTGGACATGCCCTACATGCGCAAGGTGATGATTAACCTCGTGTCCAACGCCATCAAGTTCACCCCCGACGGCGGACGCATCGACATCTACGTGGCCGCCGTGAAGGGAAACAGCGGGGGCGACCTGCTCTACATCAACGTCTGCGACACGGGCTATGGCATTGCCGAGGAGGACATGGCGCGCATCTTCGACAGCTTCTACCAGTCCAGGCGGGGCCGTGCGCGCGAAGCCGGCGTACAGGGGGGCACGGGCATCGGCCTCTTCCTCTGCCGGAAGATTGTGAACCTGCACGGCGGACGCATCTTTGCCCGCAACAACCCCGGACGCGGAGCCTCGCTGCGCATCCTCATCCCGCTGGTACCCGCCGCCGCCCCGCTGCCCGCCGCCGGCGCCGTGGAGGAGCTGCCCGCCGCCGGCACGCCGCAGGAGCCCGCGGCGACCGGACAGAAGCGGGACACCATCCTCGTGGCGGACGACAACCGCGACATGCGCGCCTACATAGCCTCGCTGCTGGGCAAGGACTACCGCCTGCTGGAGGCCGCCGACGGCCAGGAGGCCCTGCGGCTGCTGCAGGAGCACACCGTGTCGCTCATTGTCAGCGACCTGATGATGCCCGTCATGGACGGCATGGAGCTGTCGCGCCGCGTGAAGGAGAACCTGGCCACTTCGCACATCCCCTTCCTGATGCTGACCGCCGTCCGCTCGGAGGCGCAGGAGAAGCGCAGCTTTGAAATCGGGGTGGACGAGTACCTCTGCAAGCCCTTCGACGAGGAAGTGCTCCTGTTCAGGGTGCGCAACATCCTGGAGATGCAGGCCAAGTACCGCCGCCTCTTCTCGGCGGGCAGCCGGGTGGAGGACATACCCGTGCGCGAGGAGTCGCGCGACCACCGCTTCCTGACCCGGGCCGCCGAACTGATGAAGGAGAACTACGCCGACCCGGAGTACAACCTGGACTGCTTCGTGCGCGACATGGGCTACAGCAAGACCCTTGTGAACAACAAGATGCAGGCCCTGGCGGGACAGCCCATCGGGCAGTTCATGAAGAACTACCGCCTGAACGTGGCGCGGCAGATGATTCAGGAAGGGGCGGCCGGCGTCAATGTCTCCGAGGTTGCCTATGCCGTGGGGTTCAACGACCCGAAGTACTTCACCAAGTGCTTCAAGGAACTCTTCGGCTGCCTGCCCAGCAGCATCCTCAAGAAGTAGCCCGCGCGCAACGCCTCGCAGGGGGGGCGGCGGGGCGGCGTCCGGACGGTGCAAGCACGGTGTCCGGACGATGCCTGCACGGTGCGCGGACGATGCCTGCATGGTGTGCGGACGGTGCAAGCACGGTGCGCGCGCCGTGCAGGCAGGGCCTGAGACCCGATTTCCGCCTTTTTTTACTATATTCCCCCCAATCTTTCCTATTTTCTCCCTGCCGAGCCTTGAAAAGGCTTATTTTTGCGATGTCATGAAATGGAATCGGCAGGAAGGGCTCTTCGCGCCGGATTCCGGAATCTTTGAACTCTTTGAAAAACGGACTTATTATGAAAAACAGAATCGGATTACTCGTGCTCCTGCTGTCCGCATGGACGGTACAGCTGCTGGCCGGCCCCATCGACGGACTGCTGGAAAGAATAGACAAAGGCGCCTCGCGCAAGTTTGCCATCGAGCTGAAGAAGGGCGACAAGGACTTCTTCGAGCTGGGGCAGAAGGGCGCCAAGGTGCTGGTGCGCGGCAACAGCTACGTCAGCATTGCCACCGGCATCAACTGGTACCTGAAATACTACGCCGGCATCCACCTCTCCTGGAACGGGATGCAGGCCAAGCTGCCCGACGTGCTGCCGCCCGTCAAGGAACCCCTGCGCAAGGAGACCGGCCTGGGCCTGCGCTACGACTTCAACTACTGCACCTACTCCTACACCATGGCCTTCTGGGACTGGGACCGCTGGGAGAAGGAGATTGACTGGATGGCCCTGCACGGCATCAACCTGCCCCTGGCCGCCGTCGGTCAGGAGTGCATCTGGCGCAACATGCTGCTCAAGCTGGGCTACACGCCGGACGAGGTGAACCGCTTCATTGCCGGCCCCGCCTTCCTGGCCTGGTGGGCCATGAACAACCTGGAAGGGTGGGGCGGACCCAACCCCGACAGCTGGTATGCCCGGCAGGAGGCCTTGCAGAAAAAGATACTGAAGCGCATGAAGGAATACGGCATCCGGCCCGTCTTCCCGGGATACAGCGGCATGGTGCCCCACGACGCCGACACCAAGCTGGGGCTGAACATCGCCAAGCCCGAACTGTGGAACGGCTTCGTGCGGCCCGCTTTCCTGCAGCCCACCGACGCCCGCTACTCCGAGATTGCCTCCCTCTACTACGCCGAGCAGAAGAAGCTCTTCGGCACGGCCGACTTCTACTCCATGGACCCCTTCCACGAGGCGGGAAATGCCGAAGGTGTGGACTTTGACGCAGCCGGAAAGGCCATCATGGGCGAAATGAAGAAGGTGAACCCAAAAGCCGTCTGGGTGGTGCAGGGATGGACGGAGAACCCGCGCCCGGACATGATCAGGAACCTTGCGAACGGCGACCTGCTCATCCTCGATCTCTTCAGCGAGTGCCGCCCCATGTGGGGCATCCCCTCCATCTGGAAGCGCGAGAAGGGCTACGGACACCACGACTGGGTGTTCTGCATGCTGGAGAACTTCGGCGGAAACGTGGGCCTGCACGGCCGCATGGACCAGCTGCTCAACAACTTCTACCTCACCAAGACCCATCCGCTGGCCGCCCACCTGAAGGGCATCGGCCTGACTATGGAAGGTTCGGAGAACAATCCTGTGATGTTCGAGCTGATGTGCGAGCTGCCGTGGCGTCCCGAGAAATTCACCAAGGAAGAGTGGCTGAAGGACTACCTCTTTGCCCGCTATGGTGTGCGCGACCCGAAGATTGAACAGGCGTGGACCATCCTGGCCAACTCCATCTACAACTGCCCCTTCGGCAACAACCAGCAGGGCCCCCACGAGTCCATCTTCTGCGGGCGGCCCACGCTGAACAACTTCCAGGTGAGCAGCTGGTCCAAGATGGCCAACTACTACGACCCCACCCTCACCGCCGAGGCCGCCGCGCTGATGGTGGAGGTGGCGGACAAGTACCGCGGCAACAACAACTTCGAGTACGACCTGGTGGACATCGTGCGCCAGGCGCTGGCCGACGAGGGACGCATCGTCTACAACCGCACCGTGGCCGACTTCAAGAGCTTCGACAAGCGCAGCTTTGCCCGCGACTCGCAGCGCTTCCTCGCCCTGCTGCTGCAGCAGGACCGCCTGCTGGGCACCCGCAGCGAGTTCCGCGTGGGACGCTGGATTGAGCAGGCGCGCCGGGCGGGAACCACGCCCCAGGAGCAGGACCTCTACGAGTGGAACGCCCGCGTGCAGATAACCACCTGGGGCAACCGCACCTGTGCCGACGACGGCGGCCTGCGCGACTATGCCCACAAGGAGTGGAACGGCATCCTGCGCGACTTCTACTACAAGCGCTGGGAGGCCTACTGGAAGACCTTGCAGGACCAGCTGGACGGCAAGCCCGAAGTCATCCTGGACTACTACGCCATGGAAGAGCCCTGGACGCTGGCCAGGAACCCCTATGGGGCCGCGCCCGAAGGCAATCCGGTGGACGAGGCCAAGGCGGCCATGAAGCTGCTGCGGGAGAAGTTTTAGTTGACGAGGGACAAGTTAACGAGGGTACAAGGACAAGTTAACGAGGGTACAAGGACAAGTTAACGAGGGTACAAGGACAAGTTAACGAGGGTACAAGGACAAGTTGATAAAGGTGCAAGGGACAAGTTGACAAGAGTGCAAGGGACGCAGGAACTTAGAACCCCAATCCCCTTGTGGCCTGAAGCCTCGTCCCCTCGTCAACTGACCTCCGGCTCTTCCTTGTGGCCTGAAGCCTCGTCCCCTCGTCAACTGACCTCCGGCTCTTCCTCGTTGCCTGAAGCCTCGACCCTCGTCAACTGACCTCCGGCTCTTCCTCGTGGTCTGAAGCCTCGTCCCCTCGTCAACTGACCTCCGGCTCTTCCCTCGTGGTCTGTCGCCTCGTCCCCTCGTCAACTAACTAAAAAACTTAAAAACTCAAAAACTCAAAAACTCCTATGCCTGAAGCAAAGCCCAAAAAGAGACTCCTCTCGCTCGACGTGCTGCGCGGCATCACCGTGGCCGGCATGATTGTGGTGAACAACGCGGGCGGCCCCCAGTCGTACGACTCGCTGCGCCACTCCGCCTGGAACGGCATGACCCCCTGCGACCTGGTCTTTCCTTTCTTCCTCTTCATCATGGGCGTCTCCACCTACATCGCCCTGCGCAAGTACCAGTTCCGCCCGTCGGGCACGGTGGTGCGCAAGGTGCTGAAGCGCACGCTGCTCATCCTGCTGATAGGCATCGGCATCCACTGGTTCGAGTACGCCTGCAAGGGCGACTTCCTGCCCTTCGACCACCTGCGGCTGACGGGCGTGCTGCAGCGCATTGCCCTCTGCTACTGCGCCGCCTCCTTCCTGGCCCTCTACCTGCCCCACAAGTGGATGGGCTGGATTGCGGGCGGGGTGCTGGCGGCCTACGGCGTGGTGCTGCTGGCGGCCAACGGCTACGCCCCCGACGAGACCAACCTGCTCTCCGTCATCGACCGCCGCCTGCTGGGCGCCGACCTGCTCTACCGCAAGAGCCCCGTTGACCCCGAAGGCCTGTTCAGCACCCTGCCGTCCATAGCCCACACGCTGATAGGCTTCTGCTGCGGGCGGATAATCATGGAGTCCGACACGCTGGGCAAGAAGGTCATCGGCCTGTTCGTGGCGGGTTTCCTGCTCATGTCCGCCGGCTTCCTGCTCACCGAGGCCCTGCCGCTCAACAAGCGCATCTGGTCGCCCTCGTTCGCGCTGGCCACGTGCGGCCTGGCCGCCATGCTTCAGGCCACGCTGATGTACTTCATCGACCTGAAGGACAAGCGCCGCTGGTGCCGCTTCTTCGAGGTGTTCGGCGTCAATCCGCTGTTCCTCTACGTGCTCAGCGAGCTGCTGGCCATTGTCATCAGTGTAACGGGCGTCAAGCCCCCGGTCTACGGCGCCATCCTTGCGCTCGTGCCCGACCCCTACCTGGCTTCCGCCTTCTATTCGCTGCTGTTCATGCTGCTCATGGGGGCGGCGGGATGGCCGTTGTACCGCAAGAAAATCTATATTAAGTTATGAAACCGCTCTCGTTCATCGTCCGTAGCTTGTCACTCGTAGCCCGTAGCTGGTCGCTCGTAGCTTGTAGCTCGTTCCTCGTAGCTTGCAGCCCGTCGCGCGTAGCTTGTGGCCCGTCGCTCGTGGCCGACATCGACACCCGTGTCGGCACCGCCGCCAGCACCACGCGCACGGCGGGCCTCTTCGGGCGCGGCTCCGAGGAGTACGGACAGACCCTGCCCGCCGTGCTCGAGCCCAACGGCATGAACTTCTGGACCCCCCAGACGCGCGACACGGAGAAGAAGTGTGTCGCCCCCTATTACTACGCCGACACGCTGCTGCAGGGCTTCCGCAACTCCCACTGGATTGTGGGCGGCTGCACGCAGGACTACGGCTCCATGACCCTCATGCCCCTCTATGGCACCCTGCGCTGCCAGCCCGAGGAGCGCGCCTCGCGCTTCTCCCATGCCGACGAGGTGGCCACGCCCGCCCGCTATGCCGTCCGCCTGCCGGACGAGGGCATCCGTGCCGAGCTGACCGGACGCTCGCGTTCGGCCCTGCTGCGCTTCACCTACGACCAGGCGGGCAAGGCCTACCTGGTGGTGAACCCCAACAGCGACGAGGGGATGGGCTTTGTGCGCATCGACACCCTGCACCGCCGCCTCTACGGCTACAACCCCGTCCACCGCATCTACCAGGGGTGGGGCGAACCGGCGGGTTTCAGCGGGCACTTCGTGGTGGAGTGGCAGAAGCCGGCGTCGGCCTTCGGCACCTTTGCGGGCAGTACGCTCACGGCAGGCTCCGTGCAGGCGGGCGGCCCGGCCGTGGGAGCCTATGTGGAGTTTGACGTCGCTGCCGGCGAGGCCCTGCTGGTCAAGGCGGCCTCCTCCTTCGTGGACGAGGCGGGCGCCCTTGCCAACCTGCGTGCCGAGATTCCTCACTGGGACTTCGACCGCACCTGCCGGGAGCTGACCGCCATCTGGGAGCGGCGCTTCGGGCTGATAGAGGTGGAGAGCGACGACCTCGCCGCCCTGCGCCAGTTCTACGGCGCCTTCTACCGCGCCAGCTTCCTGCCCCGCACGCTCAACGACGCCGACGGGCGCTATCCCGCCTTCGCTTCGGGCCGTCCCGTGATGCAGCTTCCCGAAGGCCGGACGTATTACGACGACTTCAGCCTGTGGGACACCTACCGGGCGCTTCACCCGCTGGTCAACCTGCTGACTCCGCGGCGCGGGGGCGAGATGATGCAGTCGCTCGTCCTGAAATACCGGCAGGGCGGCTGGATGCCCATCTTCCCCTGCTGGAACAGCTATACCTCCGCCATGATAGGCGACCACTGCGCCGCCGTCGTGGCCGATGCCTGCGTGAAGGGCGTCACCGGCTTCGACCTGGAGGCTGCCTACGAAGGCCTGCGTAAAAATGCTTTCTGCCGGCCGTCCACCCTGCAGGAGTACCGCGACGGCATGGGCCGCCGCGCGCTGGACTCTTACCTGAAGTACGGCTACATCCCGCTGGAGGACAGCGTGCCCGATGCGTTCCACACCCGCGAGCAGGTGTCGCGCACGCTGGAGTATGCCTACGACGACTTTGCCCTCGCGCAGGTGGCCGCCGCCCTGGGCCGCACGGACGATGCAAAGGCTTTGCGCGGACGTGCCCGCAACTACCGTCACGTCATAGACCCGCGCACGGGCTACGCCCAGGGCCGCCACGCCGACGGCACTTTCCTCAGCGAGGACAATGCCTTCCGCTTTGCCCGCTTCATCACCGAGGGAGCGCCCTGCCACTACACGTGGTACGTGCCCCACGACCCCTACGGCCTGATGGAACTGATGGGCGGGCGCGAGGCCTACGTCGCCAGGCTCGACTCCATGTTCACGCAGGGACGCTACTGGCACGGCAACGAGCCCTGCCACCAGGTGGCCTTCATGTTCAACTATGCCGGTGAGCCGTGGCGGACGCAGCGGGCCGTGCGCCACATCCTCTCCACCGAGTACCACAACACGCCCGGCGGTCTGGCGGGCAACGACGATGCGGGCCAGATGTCCGCCTGGTACCTCTTCGCCGCCCTGGGCTTCTATCCCGTCTGTCCCGGCACGCCCTATTACCTGCTGGCCAGTCCGCAGTTTCCCGTCGTCACCCTCCGTCCCGAAGGAGGTAAACCGTTTACCATCCGGGCCGTGGGCGCTTCGGCAGAGAACATCTACATCCGCCGCGCCACGCTCAACGGCCGGCCCTATACGAAGAACTACCTGGACCACGCCGACCTCGTGCGGGGCGGCACCCTGGAGCTGGAGATGACCTCACAACCCTGCAAGGACTGGGGCAGCCGGAAGGAGGACTGCCCGCCGGAAATTAAGAATGAAGAATGAAGAATGAAGAATGAAGAATTAAAAATTAAAAATTAAAAATTAAAAATTAAGAATGAAGAATTAACCATTAATCATTAACCATTAATCATTAACCATTACCATTCATACCATGCGAACCCTTCTTTTCACCTTCTGTTGCTTGCTGCTGGCCGCCTGCGGGGCGCCGAAGCAGGCAGACCGTGTGTACAACATCATGGACTATGGCGCCGTGGGCGACGGGCAGACCGACGATGCCCCCGCCGTGCAGGCGGCCATCGACGCCTGTACCCGTGCGGGCGGCGGCCGGGTGGTGGTGCCTGCGGGGCATACCTTCCTGTGCAGCCCCTTCAGGCTGGCTTCGTTTGTCGACCTCCATCTGGAGCCCAATGCCCGCCTGCTGGCCAACCCCGACGAGAAAGCCTACACCGAAAGCGCCTTCCGCGAGAACCGCGGCGAGGGCATGATGTGGATCAGCGGCAAGAACCTGAAGCAGGTGTCCATCACGGGCACGGGAACCATCGACGGCAACGGCGTGGCCTTCATGGGCCGCGAGCTGGAAGACTCCTACGAGCTGAAGCCCGTCACCGACTTTGACCCCCGTCCGCACGTGCTGACGCTGGAGGCCGTAGACCGCCTGGTCATCCGCGACGTCACCCTCTGCAACAGCCCCTACTGGACGGTCCACCTCATCGGCTGCAAGGATGCCCTGATAGACGGCATCAGCATCCGCAACAACCTGAAGATACGCAACGGCGACGGCATCGACGTGGACCATTCGCGCCACGTGCGCATAGCCAACTGCTACATCGAGTCGGGCGACGACTGCGTCTGCCTGAAGAACCGCCGCGAGTTCGAGGAGTACGGCTCGTGCGAGGACGTGGTGGTGACCAACTGCACCATGGTGTCCCGCTCCTGCGCCATCAAGATTGGCTCCGAGAACATGGACTCCATCAACAACGTCCTGTTCAGCAACTGCATCGTCCGCGACAGCAACCGCGGCATCGGCATCCAGAACCGCGACGAAGGCACGGTGACCAACGTGGTGTTCGACAACCTGATTGTGGACTGCCGCCTGTGGTCGGACGTGTGGTGGGGCAAGGCCGAGCCCATCTACGTCACTTCCTATCCGCGCGCCGTGGGCAACCACAAGGACGCGGGCTGGCGCTTCCCCAAGGGTGCCACCGAGGGGCGCTGCGGCGAGGTGAGCCACATCTGGTTCTCGCGCGTGAAGTGCATCAGCGAGAACGGCGTCTTTGTGGGCGGCGACGTGCCGGGTAAGGTGAACCACATCTACTTTGACGACATCGACCTCCGCCTGCTGAAGCGCACCGACTATCCGGGCGGCGTGTACGACAAGCGTCCCTGCGTGGGCGAGGGCTTCGTCTCCGACCAGGTGTACGGCTTCTACATAGACACCGCCAGCGACGTCTTCATCAACCGTCCTCGCCTCACGTGGGGCGACGTGCCGCCTGCCGCCGCTTCGGGCCAGCTGCTGAAGCAGAAGGCTTCGACGGGCGTGGTCGTAAGCCGTTAGGCGGAATAAAGCTCTTGAGAATCACGGAGATTCCTTAGGTCTCCTCTGTGTTGAAATCTGAAATCATCAATCTGAAATCTGAAAAATGACCCGCATCCTTCTTCCCCTCTTTGCGTTTCTGTGCCTGGCCTTGGCGGCCGTGGCACAGCCAGTGCCCACCAACGAGCAGATGGGCGGCATCTATTATGCCTATCCCGAACCCGCAGCGCGGCTGACTCCGGCTCCGGACGGTTACGAACCTTTCTACATCAGCCATTACGGCCGTCACGGCTCGCGCTGGCGCACGGAGGACGTGCAGTATCGCTCGCTGGTCGTTACGTTTGACTCCCTCCATGCCTGCGGCGGGCTGACGGCATTGGGCGAGGACGTGCGAGGCCGCCTGCAACGCCTGTGGGAAGATGCCCGCGGACGGAGCGGAAACATCACCCCGCTGGGCGAACGCCAGCACCGGGGCATTGCCCGGCGCATGTTTGCCAACTTCCCGCAGGTGTTTGCCGACAGTGCGGTGGTAGACGCGCGCTCGTCCACCTCGCTGCGTTGTGCCATGAGCATGAGCTACTTCACCGAGAGCCTGAAGGAGCAGAATCCCGCCTTGCGTGTCACGCGCCGTGCCTACCAGCAGTACATGGACTACATTGCCCACACTTCGCCCGAGGCCGAAGCCTTCTGCTCCGACACGGCGGCCTGGCGGAAGGATTTCCAAGCCTTCGAGCGGAAGCACATCCGTCCGCAGCGGCTGATGCGCGCCCTTCTTACCCGTCCCGGCGAGGTACCCGGCTGGAAGGCTGTCGACCTCTTCACCAACCTCTACTGGAGCGCTGTGGTGGTGCAGAACTGTGACCACCTGGAAGGCGTCTGCTTCTTTGACCTCTTCACGCCCGAAGAGCTGAAGGGCGTCTGGCAGGTGGTCAATGCCCGCATGTACATCTGCAACGCCGCTGCCCCGCTCAACGGCGGCCTGATGCCCCGCCAGGCCATCCCTCTGTTGCGGAACATCGTGGAGAGTGCCGACCGGGCCATTGCGTCGGGACGGCCTGCGGCTGACCTGCGCTTCGGACACGATACGCACCTCATCCGCCTGCTGGCGTTGATGCAGGTGGAGGGCTGTGCTAACCGGGAGACGGACATGGAGAAGTTTGGGCAGGCGTGGCCCGACTATGCCATCTCGCCCATGGCGGCCAACCTGCAACTCGTTTTCTTCCGCAATGCGGCGGGCGATGTGCTGGTGAAGCTGCTCCTCAACGAGCGGGAAGTCGGCCTGCCCCTCCCGCCTGTTTCAGGTCCTTATTACCGCTGGACTGCGGTGCGCGAGTATCTTGCAAAGCTGATTGGCGAGCGGTGAACGGGTAATTCCCCCGGCGGGGGAGTGTCAAAACGGAGTGCCACTATCTGTGTGCCCTCTTCTGTTTTGGCGCGCCCTCCTCGGTCGGCGGCGTTATTTTCTCCTCCCTCCGTTCTTTCTTTTTCATAGAATCCCTTATCTTTGCGGGAGTAGTAAAACGTTGTGCTTATGAAATACCCCATTGGAATACAGAGTTTCGACCGCATCATCGATGACGGTTATGTTTATGTGGACAAGACGGACTTGCTCTATCGGCTGACCCACGAGAGCAGCATCTACTTCCTGAGCCGCCCGCGCCGCTTCGGAAAGAGCCTGCTGGTGTCCACCTTGAAGAACTACTTCGAGGGCCGCAAGGACTTGTTCCGCGGGCTGGCCATCGAGCAGCTGGAGACGGAGTGGGCCGTGTATCCGGTGTTCCATGTGGACTTCAACAGCACCAACTATACCAATCCAGATGAATTGGAGAAGAAAATCAACTTCCATATATCCGAGTGGGAGAAGCGGTACGGACTGCCTTGCCGCGAAAACGAGTTGGGTTACGGCGACCGCTTTGTAGAGGTGCTGCGTGCCGCCCATGAACGGACAGGCCGCCGCACCGTGGTCCTGATAGACGAGTACGACAAACCCATCCTGGACGTGCTGGATGTGGATTCCACGCTGGAGAACCGCCACCGCAACGTGCTGAAAGCCTTCTACTCCGTCTTCAAGGCAGCCGACAGCCACTTGCAGTTCGTACTGCTGACGGGCGTGACGAA
>NZ_CASFWU010000002.1 GCF_949298305.1 uncultured Bacteroides sp.
GTGCTGGCTGCCTTTGCGCTGGGGGCGGAGGGCGTGCAGATGGGCACCCGGTTTGCCATCACGCAAGAGAGCTCGGCAAACGTCCGTTTCAAGGAGCTGTGTGCCGGCCTGCGTGAAGGAGATACGATGCTGTCGCTGAAAAAACTGTCGCCGACCCGGTTGATAAAGAACGGCTTCTTCCGTCAGATGGAAGAGGCGGAGAACAGGGGCGCTTCTGCCGAAGAGCTGAAAGAACTCATCGGCTTCGGGCGGACGAGAAAAGGCATCTTTGAAGGGGACCTGGAAGACGGGGAACTTGAAATCGGGCAGATTTCGTCTGTGATTGATGATGTTCCTACGGTTCAGGAGGTTTTTGACAGCCTGCTGGCGGAATACCGTGCGCAATTCGCGCGTCTGGCCGAGATGTAGGCGGCCGCTTGAAGCCGGCCCGTCAATATGGTGCATCACTGGCTCTTAAAAATAATTTGCAGAAGGTTTTTTTGTTATTTGAAAGAATAACACTAATTTTGCGCACTCTTTTGGAGATTATTGGAATATAGTATAAATCAAATAAATAATTGTCACGATGAACGTTTCATTGCAAAACATTGATAAGGTAAGCGCGCTGCTTACCGTGAAGCTTGAGAAGGCTGACTACCAGGAGAAGGTGGAAAAGGCATTGAAGTCTTTCCGCCAGAAGGCTCAGATGCCGGGTTTCCGCAAAGGTATGGTACCGATGAGTCTCGTAAAGAAAATGTATGGCAAATCGGCCATGGCTGAGGAAGTGAACAAACTGCTTTCGGAGGCAGTGTACAAATATATCCAGGACAACAACGTGAACATCCTGGGCGAGCCGCTGCCCAATGAGGACAAGCAGCCGGAAATAGACTTCGGCACGATGGAGGACTTTGAATTCCTGTTTGACATTGCGCTGGCTCCCGAGTTTGAAGTTGCCGTGAGCGCTGCCGATAAGGTGGACTATTACGACATTGAAGTGACCGACGAAATGGTGAACAACCAGGTGAAGGCTTACACGCAGCGCAACGGCAAGTACGATAAGGTGGAAGAATATGCCGACAACGACATGCTGAAGGGCTTGCTGGCCGAGCTGAACGAAGATGGCAGCACCAAAGAGGGCGGCATTCAGGTGGAAGGCGCCGTGATGATGCCTATGTATATGAAGAACGATGAACAGAAGGCCATCTTTGCCAATGCGAAGGTGAACGATGTGCTGGTGTTCAACCCGCATAAGGCTTGGGACGGCAATCCGGCCGAAATGGCTTCGCTGCTGAAGATTGACAAGGAGGCTGCCGCCAATGTAAAGGCTGACTTCAGCTTCCAGGTTGAGGAAATCACCCGCTTTGTAGAAGGTGAGCTGAACCAGGAAATCTTTGACCAGGTGTTTGGCGAAGGCGTAGTGAAGACTGAAGAGGAATTCCGCGCCAAAGTGAAAGAGGTTCTTGCCAAGCAGTTTGCTACGGACAGTGACTACAAGTTCCTGATTGACCTGCGCAAGGTGTTGATGGAGAAGGTCGGAAAGCTGGAATTCCCCGATGCTTTGCTGAAGCGTATCATGCTGCTGAACAATGCCGACAAGGGCGAGAAGTTCGTAGAGGAGAATTACGATAAGAGCATTGAGGAGCTGACCTGGCACCTGATTAAGGAACAGCTCGTGAAGGCTAACGATATCAAGGTTGAGCAGGAAGACATTACCAACATGTCCAAAGAGGTTACGCGTGCGCAGTTCGCCCAGTACGGCATGCTCAACGTGCCCGATGAAATTCTGGAGAACTATTCCAAGGAGATGCTCAAGAAAAAGGAAAGCATCGAAGGCCTTGTGAACCGCGTGATTGAGGTGAAGCTGACAGCAGCCTTGAAGCCTCAGGTGACACTGAAGCACAAGAGCATTACGGCTGCCGACTTCAACAAGATGTTTGAGTAAGAAACAGCTGCAAGATACAAGTTGCGGGGGAGCGGCGCTGAAACACCGCTTGCAGTCCGTAACCCCGTAACAGAAAAACAGGGGGCGTTTGAAAAACTTTTCAAACGCCCCCTGTTTTTTTTGTGTCTCTCTATTCTTTTTTGTTCCTTTGCACCCGCAATTTAAAATAGTAAGATTATGGATGATTTTAGAAAGTATGCCACCAAGCATCTGGGCATGAACAGTCTTGTGCTGGATGATGTTATCAAGTCGCAAGCCGGTTATTTGAACCCATACATCTTGGAAGAACGCCAGCTTAATGTAACGCAGCTGGACGTGTTTTCACGACTGATGATGGACCGCATCATCTTTTTGGGCACACAGATTGATGACTATACAGCCAACACGCTTCAGGCTCAGCTGCTGTATCTTGACTCGGTGGATCCGGGTAAGGATATCTCTATTTATATCAACTCTCCCGGCGGGTCGGTGTATGCCGGATTGGGCATTTACGACACCATGCAGTTCATCAGCAGCGATGTGGCTACCATCTGCACGGGTATGGCGGCCAGCATGGCGGCCGTGTTGCTGGTGGCAGGAGCCGAGGGCAAGCGTTCGGCGCTGACGCATTCGCGCGTGATGATTCATCAGCCCATGGGCGGTGCGCAGGGACAGGCGTCGGACATTGAGATTACGGCCCGCGAAATCCAGAAACTGAAGAAAGAACTCTATACCATCATTGCCGACCACTCGCATACGCCGTTTGACAAGGTGTGGGCCGACTCTGACCGTGACTACTGGATGACGGCCCAGGAGGCCAAGGAATATGGCATGGTGGATGAAGTGTTGATTAAGAAATAAGTATGGCAGACTCAAAACGAACCAAAAACAGATGCAGCTTTTGCGGACGTACGGAAGATGAAGTGGGCTTTCTCATCACGGGAATGAACGGCTTCATCTGCGACAGTTGTGCCACGCAGGCATACGAAATCACACAGGAAGCCATGAACGCCCATAAAGGCGGCGCGGCCAGGCTGAACCTGAAGGAACTGCCCAAGCCGATGGAGATCAAGAACTTCCTGGACCAGTATGTCATCGGACAGGACGATGCCAAGCGTTTCCTTTCGGTGTCGGTCTACAATCACTACAAACGTCTGCTGCAGAAAGATGAGGGCGATGATGTGGAGATTGAAAAGTCGAACATCATCATGGTGGGCAGTACAGGTACCGGGAAAACGCTGCTGGCGCGTACCATTGCCAAGCTGCTGCATGTGCCTTTCACCATTGTGGACGCTACGGTACTGACCGAGGCTGGCTACGTGGGCGAGGACATTGAGAGTATCCTTACACGCCTGTTGCAGGTGGCCGACTATAACGTGCCCCTGGCAGAGCAGGGCATTGTCTTCATTGACGAGATAGACAAGATAGCCCGCAAGGGCGACAATCCTTCCATCACCCGCGACGTGAGCGGCGAAGGCGTGCAGCAGGGCTTGCTGAAGCTGCTGGAAGGCTCGGTGGTGAACGTGCCTCCCCAGGGCGGACGCAAGCACCCCGACCAGAAGATGATTCCGGTGAATACGAAGAACATCCTGTTTATCTGCGGCGGTGCCTTCGACGGTATCGAGAAGAAGATTGCGCAGCGCCTGAACACCCATGTGGTGGGCTACAATGCCGTGCGCAACACGGCTGTCGTAGACCGTGGCAACATGATGCAGTACATTGCTCCGCAAGACCTGAAGGCTTTCGGGCTGATTCCTGAAATCATCGGCCGTCTGCCGGTGCTTACTTATCTGAATCCGTTGGACCGCAATGCCTTGCGTGCCATCTTGACGGAACCCAAAAATTCCATTATCCGGCAGTATGTCAAACTGTTCGAGATGGATGGCGTGGAGCTGACTTTCGAGGATGCTGTCTACGAATACATTGTAGACAAGGCCATTGAATACAAGCTGGGAGCACGAGGACTGCGCTCCATTGTGGAGACCATCATGATGGATGCCATGTTTGAAATCCCTTCCGAGGAACGCAAAAGTTTTGTCGTAACCTTGGAATACGCCAAGCAACAGCTGGAAAAGGCGAATGTGGCACGGCTGCAAAATGCTTAAAATCAGAAAGGTAATGTGGTGCTGACGTTTTTTTTCGTGTCTGTATAAAAAATATTCGGCAGATTATGCTTGAAATTTAAGAAGTTGTTTATAACTTTGTTAGGGTTCTTTGTAACAAAGGGTACATGGATGTGCCGCGATTATACTGATAATTTAATAAACAACCTTATTTAAATCATGGCAGGGAAGAATATTAATTTGACAGACCAGCTGAAGAAATACTTCGGGTTCGACACATTTAAAGGAAATCAGGAGGCTATTATAGAAAATCTGCTGGCAGGCAACGATACGTTCGTGCTGATGCCTACCGGCGGAGGAAAGTCTTTGTGCTATCAGTTGCCCTCTTTGTTGATGGAGGGAACGGCCATTGTCATTTCTCCCCTGATTGCCCTGATGAAGAACCAGGTCGACGCGATGCGCAACTTCAGCGAAGAAGATGGCGTGGCACACTTCATCAACTCTTCCCTGAACAAAAGCGCGATAGATCAGGTGAAGTCCGATATCCTGGCAGGAAAGACCAAGCTGCTTTATGTGGCTCCGGAGTCGCTGACCAAGGAAGAGTATGTGGACTTCCTGAAAACGGTGAAGATTTCTTTCTATGCCGTGGATGAGGCTCATTGTATCTCGGAGTGGGGACATGACTTCCGCCCGGAATACCGCCGCATCCGCCCCATTATCAATGAAATCGGAAAAGCGCCGCTGATAGCGCTGACCGCAACCGCCACGCCGAAGGTGCAGCATGACATCCAAAAGAACCTGGGAATGGTAGACGCGCAGGTGTTCAAGTCGTCGTTCAACCGTCCGAATCTCTATTACGAGGTACGGCCCAAGACTGCGAACATCGACAAGGACATCATCAAGTTCATCAAGAACAATCCCGAAAAGTCGGGTATCATCTATTGTCTGAGCCGGAAGAAAGTGGAAGAGCTGGCGGAAATCCTACAGGCCAACGGCATCAATGCGCGGCCCTATCACGCCGGCATGGATTCGGCCACCCGCACGCAGAACCAGGACGACTTCCTGATGGAGAAGATAGACGTCATTGTGGCAACCATTGCCTTTGGCATGGGCATTGACAAGCCCGATGTGCGCTACGTCATCCACTACGACATCCCCAAGAGCCTGGAGGGCTACTATCAGGAGACAGGACGTGCCGGACGCGACGGAGGCGAGGGGCAGTGCATTACCTTCTATACCAACAAAGACCTGCAGAAACTGGAGAAGTTCATGCAGGGAAAGCCTGTGGCAGAGCAGGAAATTGGCAAGCAACTTCTGCTGGAAACCGCTGCCTATGCCGAATCTTCCGTATGCCGCCGAAAAACGCTCTTGCACTATTTCGGCGAAGAGTACACGGAGGATAATTGTGGAAACTGTGACAATTGTTTAAATCCGAAAAAACAAGTGGAAGCTCAAGATTTATTGTGTACCGTCATTGAAGCCGTGCTTGCGGTGAAGGAAAATTTCAAGGCGGACTATATCATAGATGTCATACAGGGAAAGGAAACCTCGGAGGTGCAGGCCCATCTGCACGAAGACCTCGAGGTGTTCGGTTCCGGTATGGGCGAAGAAGACAAGACATGGAATGCCGTCATCCGTCAGGCACTGATTGCCGGCTATCTGAGTAAGGATGTGGAAAACTACGGACTGCTCAAGGTGACAGACGAAGGCAGGAAGTTCCTGAAGCACCCCAAATCGTTCAAGATTGTCGAAGATACGGACTTTGAGGAGATGGAGGAGGAAGCTCCGATGCGGGGCGGTGGCTCCTGCGCCGTAGACCCCGCGCTCTACTCGATGCTGAAGGACTTGCGCAAGAAACTGTCCAAGCAGTTGGAAGTGCCGCCTTACGTCATCTTCCAGGATCCTTCGCTGGAAGCCATGGCTACCATCTATCCCATTACGCTGGAAGAGTTGCAGAACATTCCAGGCGTAGGAGCGGGAAAGGCCAAGCGTTATGGAGAGGAATTCTGCAAGCTCATCAAGCGGCACTGCGAGGAGAACGAGATAGAACGTCCCGAAGACCTGCGCGTGCGCACCGTGGCCAACAAGTCCAAGATGAAGGTGGCCATCATACAGGCCATCGACCGTAAGGTCGCGCTGGACGACATAGCCGTGTCCAAGGGCATTGAGTTCGACGAGTTGCTGGACGAGATAGAGGCCATCGTCTATTCGGGCACCAAACTGAACATCGACTACTTCCTGGAGGAAATCATGGACGAGGACCACATGCTCGACATTTATGATTACTTCAAGGAATCTACTACCGACGACATTGAGGAGGCTCTGGAAGAACTGGGCGATGACTTTACCGAGGAAGAAGTGCGGTTGGTGCGCATCAAGTTCATTTCCGAAATGGCCAACTAAGCCTGCGGCTTCTGCCCGCGCGGCGGAGGCGTGCAGAACCTGAATGCGGCGAACGGCTTTGGGGAGTCAAGAAGCAAAGCATACCCTCTTGCATAGGAGAGAGGGGTTGGCGGATTTGCTTCTTGACTCTTTTTTTGTGTTTGGCGGTGTAGGCGCTCCGCCGCCTGTGTGCCGGGGCTGCAGAATGGGGACTTGCGCTAACCCGCTCGTTTCGAGCGGATAGCGAGGAGGCGTGAAAGGAGGATGGAGGAGCGTGTATGGGCTTCCTGGAGCATGCCTGCACGGTCTGCGGACGATGCTTGCACGGTCCGTGGACGATGCTTGCACGGTTCGTGGAGCATGCAAGCATCGTCCGCAGGCCGTGCAAACGTGCTTGCCGGACTGTAAATCCGCGAACTCGCCGGCTCGATAGCTGTCAGTCTGACGGAGGCATGTCCTGTTCAAATTCCGGAGGCAAATTTCTTGGGACCGGTTGAGGTATGGCGCGGCCGGCAGGTAAAGTCGATGCGCCAGTCCCGTCCTGCGCAATCGCTGTCTTCAAAATCTTGGCTCCCCCGAGGCGGGCGGCGTTTCCTTGGGGCTCTGCATGTCTGGCATTGCCGGTTTCCGGTCCGGTAAATTCGGAACTTGAGTATTCTGAAATTCGTTTAAAAAAATGGCAGACCTCTTCTCTCTCTTGAATAAAAAACGTATATTTGCACGCAATAAAATTAAAAGCATTCTCCTATGTCATTTATTGCTGATAAGATTGTTATGGACGGATTGACATACGACGACGTATTGTTGATTCCCGCTTATTCCGAAGTACTTCCCAAAACCGTCGAGCTCTCGACGAAGTTTTCAAGAAACATTGAGCTGAAAATTCCTTTCGTGACCGCCGCCATGGATACGGTGACCGAGGCAAAGATGGCCATTGCCATTGCACGCGAAGGAGGCATCGGCGTGATTCACAAGAATATGTCCATTGAGGAACAGGCCCGTCAGGTGGCTATCGTGAAGCGTGCCGAGAACGGTATGATTTACGACCCTGTGACCATCAAGCGGGGCTCTACCGTGGCCGACGCTCTGGACCTGATGGCCGAGTACAAGATTGGAGGTATTCCCGTAGTGGACGACGAAGGCCACCTGGTGGGCATCGTGACCAATCGTGACCTCCGTTTCGAGAAAGACCACAGCAAGCGGATTGACGAGGTGATGACCAAAGAGAATATCGTAACGACCAACCAGACTACCGACCTGGAAGCCGCCGCCCAAATCCTGCAGGAGCATAAGATTGAAAAACTGCCGGTGGTGGACAAGGACAACAAACTGGTCGGCCTGATTACTTATAAGGATATTACGAAAGCCAAGGACAAACCCATGGCCTGCAAGGATGCCAAGGGCCGCCTGCGCGTAGCAGCCGGCGTGGGCGTTACGGCCGACACGCTCGACCGTATGCGTGCACTGGTTGAGGCCGGTGCGGATGCCATCGTGATTGACACGGCTCACGGACACTCCATGTACGTGATTGAGAAACTGAAGGAAGCCAAGAAATATTTCCCCAACATCGATATCGTAGTGGGCAACATCGCTACCGGCGAAGCTGCCAAGGCGCTGGTTGAAGCCGGTGCCGACGGCGTGAAGGTGGGCATCGGTCCGGGTTCCATCTGTACCACCCGTGTGGTGGCCGGCGTGGGTGTACCCCAGCTGACGGCCGTGTACGACGTGGCCAAGGCGCTGGAAGGCACCGGCGTGCCTCTGATTGCCGACGGCGGCCTGCGCTATTCGGGCGATGTGGTGAAGGCGCTGGCAGCCGGCGGCTGGAGCGTGATGATTGGTTCGCTGGTGGCCGGAACGGAAGAATCGCCGGGCGACACCATCATCTTCAACGGACGTAAGTTCAAGTCCTACCGCGGCATGGGTTCGCTGGAGGCCATGGAAAACGGCTCGAAAGACCGTTACTTCCAGAGCGGTACCAGCGATGTGAAGAAACTGGTGCCCGAAGGAATCGCTGCCCGTGTGCCCTACAAAGGTACGCTGTACGAGGTAATCTATCAGCTGGTGGGCGGTCTGCGTGCCGGTATGGGTTACTGTGGAGCACCCAATATCGAGAAGCTGCACGATGCCAAGTTTACCCGCATCACCAATGCAGGTGTGCTGGAAAGCCATCCGCACGATGTGGCCATCACCAGCGAGGCTCCTAACTACAGCCGTCCTGAATAATTGTTTGCCTGCATGGCCGAACAACCGAGGCATGCAGGCGTTAATTCTGTAAATCTTGTGTCCGCGAAAGGCGGAACGTCAGGCGGACACAGGGCCGATAAGATGAAACTGAACGCCCGGGGAGTATATGTGCCGTATGCTTTTCGGGCTTTCTCGTCGGAACGGGTATGGGAAAGAAATACAAAATGAATTGAATATAAAACAGGTTAGTATGTCGATAAACCGTTGGTTGTGGATGGGCCTGCTGCTGGCCGGCTTGTCGCTGCACGCGCAGCAAAGTCCTACGCTGGTGCGTATCAATGGAAAACAGGTGAGCCTGTCGGAGTTTGAACAGGCCTGCCGCGAGAATGCCGCCCTTTCGGCTTGGAGGCAGAGGCCGCTGAAGGAGCGTGTGGACCGCTTTGTGGACTTCAAGCTGAAGGTCGCTGCGGCAGAGGCTGTGGGGCTGGACACCTTGCCCGAATTTCGCAACCGGATGGAAGCCTATCGTAACGGGCTGCTCCGCGCTTGTCTGACTGACGGGAAGGCGGCGGAGCAGGCGGCACAGGAAGAGTATAGCCGCATGCAGACGCGTGGAGGACGCATACGGGTCAGCCAGATATGTTGCTATCTTCCGCAGAATGTCTCAAGAAACGCATTGCGGCGGGCCGAGCAGCGCATGGATTCCATCTATCAGGCCTTGCGGGGCGGCGCGTCGTTTGCAGAGTGTGTCAGGCGGTTTTCGGATGAAAAGGAAACTTGCTGGATAAGCCGCTTGCAGGTGCCGGCCGAGTTTGAGGACTCGGTGCGGGTGCTGGGGTGCGGACAGTTCTCACGTCCGTTCTACACACCGCTGGGGCTGCACATCGTCAAGGTGCTGGAGCGGGAGGATATGCCTTCTTTCGATGAGGTGAAGGAACAGATTGCCTGTGGACAGGCCAGACGTTATGCGTCAGACCGCGGAAGCGCGGCCCGTGTGGAGAGCCTGATGGCCGAGTATGGCTATGTGCCCGACGAGGCCGCTATGGATGAACTCTGTCGCCGGGGACATACCGGGCGTACGTTGTTCACCCTGGACGGCAAGCCTTATACGGGGGCGGACTTTGCCCTGTTTGCGGCGGCATATCCCGGCGGTGTACGCATGCAGTTGGGGAACTTTGTCGCCAAGTCCGTGCTGGACTGTGCAAATCTGTGTCTGGAACACTCGCACCCCGAACTTTGCAGGCGGTTGCAGGAGTACAGAGACAGTCTGCTGGTGCACGAAATCAGTGAGCGTGAGATGTACGGAAAACGCTACTGGAACGACGAACTCCTGCAGGCCTATTACGAAGCGCATCGCCCCAATTATTATTGGGAGGATGTCCGTTACAAGGGCATTGTGATTCATGGGGTGAACAAGCGGGTGGCCAAGCGGGCGCGCAAGCTCCTGAAGAAACTGCCCGAAGAGGAATGGCAGGATGCTATCCGGCTGACTTTCAATGCGGACGGGCAGTCGCAGATTGTGGCAGAGCAAGGCGTTTTTGCGCCCGGCGACAATCCGTATGTAGACCATCTGGTGTTCAAGAAGGCCGAGGCTGCTGCCAAGGACGCCTATCCCTTCACAGTGGTGCTGGGCGAGAAGATGAAGGGGCCGGAAGACTATCAGGAGGTGTACGACCGGTTGGTGGCCGATTATCAGAGTGACTTGGAGAGGCGATGGTTGTCCAAACTGCGTGCGGCAAGTAAGGTTGAAATTAACCAAGAGGTTTTAAAAACCGTTAATAATCACTGATGCAACCGATTAAAGCACTATCTTCGTAACTTAAAATGTAAATATCGGTTGGCAATGCGGACAGTTTGCTTTGGGATTCTCGTTTTTCTGCTCTGTGTGTCGTGCGGCAGTAAGTACGACCATAAGGGAAAGACTCCCCTGGTGGAGTTGGACGGCAACTTCCTCTATCGGGAAGACTTGCAGTCGGTGCTTCCTCCCGGTTTGTCGAGCGATGACAGCCTGTTGTTTGCCGAGCATTACATCCGCAATTGGGTGGAAGATGTGTTGCTCTACGACAAGGCGCAGAGCAACATCCCCAACAGCGGAGAGATAGACTTGCTGGTGGAAAACTACCGCAAAGCCTTGATTATGCATACGTACCAGCAGGAACTGATACATCAGAAGCTGAGTGATGAAATAACGGAAACAGAACTGGCCGACTATTACAACAAGAACCAGGAGCTTTTCAAGCTGGAACGACCCTTGATAAAGGGCCTGTTCATCAAGGTGCCCCTGACGGCTCCCCAGTTATCCAGTGTCCGCCGCTGGTACAAAACGGAGACACAGGACGCCGTAGAACATCTGGAGAAATACCAGATGCAGAATGCCGTGAAGTACGAGTACTTCTACGACCGGTGGATACCGGTCTCCGAGGTTCTTGACCTCTTGCCTTTGCAGGAGGGTGATGCGGAAGAATACCTCAACAAAAACCGCCATGTGGAACTGAAGGATTCAGCCTTTTACTATTTCCTGAACGTGACGGACTGCCGTCAGGCCGGTGAGCAGGAACCCTACGAATTCGCCGCCCGTCAGGTAAAGGACATGTTGCTGAATATGAAACAGGTGCAGTTCATGGAACAAGTGAAAAACGATTTGTATGAGAGAGCGGTGGAGAGGAATAGGATTAAATATTATTAGAATAAGAATGAATACGTTTATGAACTTTAGGTTTGTAGTTTTATTGGCTTTGACCCTGCTGTCCGCTTCAGCTGTCTATGGACAGGACAACGTGATTGACGAAGTGGTTTGGGTGGTAGGCGACGAGGCTATATGGAAGTCGGAAGTGGAAGAAGCCCGTATGAGTGCCTTATACGAAGGGCGCGATTTGAAAGGCGACCCGTATTGTGTGATTCCTGAAGAGATTGCCGTGCAGAAGCTGTTTCTGCATCAGGCGGCTTTGGACAGTATAGAGGTGTCCGAAAGCGAAGTCATTCAGCGGGTTGACTATATGACCAATATGTATATTGCCAACATCGGCTCGCGCGAGAAGATGGAGGAATACTTCAACAAGACTTCGACCCAGATTCGTGAGACCTTGCGTGAGAATGCACGCGAAGGACTTACCGTGCAGAAGATGCAGCAGAAACTGGTTGGCGACATTAAGGTTACGCCGGCCGAGGTCCGCCGCTACTTCCAGAAATTGCCTCAGGACAGCATTCCCTATATCCCCACACAGGTGGAGGTACAGATTATTACGCAACAGCCTAAAGTCCCTCTGGAAGAGATTGAGGACGTGAAGAGACGCCTGCGCGAATATACCGACCGCGTGAACAAGGGCGAGAGCTTTACGATGCTGGCCCGTATGTATTCCGAAGACCAGGGCTCGGCCATGAATGGCGGAGAGTTGCCTCGCTTCATGGGGCGCGCTGAGTTGGACCCGGCCTTTGCCAATGTGGCCTTCAACTTGCAAAGTCCCGACAGGGTCTCCAAGATTGTGGAGTCTGAGTTCGGTTTCCACATCATCCAGCTGATTGAGAAGCGCGGCGACCGCATCAAGGTACGTCACATCCTGCTCAAGCCTCATATTCCCGAAGAAGCGCTGATGGCGGCCAATGCACGTCTGGACTCCATTGCAGACGATATCCGCAACGGCCTGTTTACTTTTGAGGAAGCGGCTTTGAGGCTGTCTCACGACAAGGATACGCGCAACAACCACGGACTGCTGCCCAATCCGAATACCAATACCTCCAAGTTTGAAATGCAGGAGCTGCCCCCCGAAATAGCGAAAGTGGTGGATAAGATGAAGGTTGGTGAAATATCGGAAGCCTTTACTATGATTCCGGCCAATACGGGTAAGGAAGAATGTGTGATTGTGAAGCTGAAAAGCCGTATTAACGGACATAAGGCTACGGTGGCCGACGACTACCAGAACTTGAAGAACATTGTACTGGACAAGCGTCGTGAAGAGGTGCTGGACAAGTGGATTCGCGAGAAACAGAAAAACACGTATGTCCGCATCAATGACAAGTGGAAGTCAAACTGTGCATTCAAGTATCCGGGCTGGATTAAGGATTGAGTCCGTATCCGTTTGCTTTTCCGGTTTTTCCAGTGGAGAAGAGCGTTCCTGCTGATTGGGGAACGGAAGTATGGATGCATGAACTAACGAATGGAATATGAAGAAACGAATCAATGGCTTTCTATACAGGCATAGATACCTGCTGGCAGGTGTTCTATGCCTGTTTGGCGTGTGCCTGCTGGGTGCGCAGGACAGGAAAGCGGCTCCGCAGGCACCGGCAAAGAAGGCAGTGGCGGTGGCCGGGAAAGACACGACGGCACGGCCCGAAAAGAAGAAAACCCGCGTAGACCTGCTGTATGCCGACGAAGCGCAGGCCGACAAGCAGTTACGCCCCGATGTGCAGGTGCTGATAGGCTCCGTCAGGCTGAAGCACGACAGCATGTACATGTTCTGCGACAGCGCCCTGATTTACGAGAAAATCAATTCGGTGGAGGCTTTCGGCAATGTCCGCATGGAGCAGGGCGACACGCTGTTCATCTATGGTGATTATCTTTATTACGACGGCATGTCACAACTGGCCATGTTGCGCGAGAACGTGAAGATGATTAACCGCAACACCGTGCTGACCACTGACAGCCTGAACTATGACCGCCTGTACAATTTGGGCTATTATTTTGAAGGCGGTACGCTGACCGACGAGGAGAATGTGCTGACTTCCATTTGGGGTGAATACAGTCCGGCCACCAAGCTGGCCGTGTTCAACCACGATGTCAGGCTGGTGAATCCGCAGTTTATTCTGACCTCGGATACATTGAAGTACAGTACGTTTACCAAGATTGCAACGATTCTTGGACCTTCGGAAATAGTGAGCGACAAGAACCATATTTATTCCGAACGGGGCGAGTACAACACTGTAACCGAGCAGGCAGAACTGCTGGACCGTTCCGTGCTGACCAATGAGGGCAAGAAGCTGACGGGCGACAGCCTCTTTTATGACCGGGCAAAAGGCTATGGAGAAGCCTTCAACAACGTGCAGATGAACGATACCGTCAACCGCAACATGCTGACGGGCGACTATTGCTTCTACAATGAACTGACAGGTAACGCCTTGGCCACCGACAGGGCTGTTGCAGTCGATTATTCGCAGGGAGACAGCCTTTTCATGCACGGCGACACCCTGCGGCTCATCACCTACAACTTGAATACCGATTCCGTGTACCGCGAGATGCGCGCTTACCACAAAGTGCGTGCTTACCGCACGGACGTACAGGCCGTGTGCGACTCGCTGGTCTACAACTCCAAGGATTCCTGCATGACGATGTACACCGACCCCGTCTTGTGGTATGGCGAACAGCAACTGCTGGGCGAGGAAATCAAGGTCTACGTCAACGACAGTACCATAGACTGGGCGCACATCATCAACCAGGCCCTGGCGGTGGAGAAGAAAGACTCCATCCACTACAACCAGGTGACCGGCAAGGAGATGAAGGCCTATTTCATCAACGGCGAGATGCGGCAGGTAGACGTCAACGGCAACGTGCTGGTAATCTTCTATCCCGTGGAAGAACGGGACACCACACTGATGATGCTGAACTATTCGGAAGGAGGTTTTCTGCGGATGCTGCTGAAGGACCGCAAGATGGAGCAGGGAGCCTTCATCGGAAAGGCCAACGGCATTGCCTACCCGATGGACCAGATTCCGGCAGACAAGTACAAGCTGCCTCCTTTTGTGTGGCTGGAATACATGCGTCCGCTCAGCAAGGAGGACATTTTTGTGTGGAGAGGCAAAAAAGCGGACGAAATGTTGCAGAAAAGTGACCGGAAACCGGTAACTTCGCCCAGAAACATGCATATCAAACGAAATAAAAAGTAATCGCTATGGGAATGTTTACGATGCGGAAGCCACGGGGCTTCAATCATCCCTACATTTATGTAGACGAACGGAAAGAGAAGCTGGCCAAGATGGAAGAAAAGGCCAAACGCGAGCTGGGTATGCTCCCCGAGAAGGAATTCTCGCCCGAGGATATTCGGGGAAAGTTTGTTGAAAGCACCACTCACCTGAAGCGCCGCAAGGAGAGCGGGCGGAAGCCCATGCACCTTGGTCTGGCATTGGGCATCATAGCCATACTCATCTACCTGTGGTATGCCATTTCCAATGGAATCATTTAATTACGAACGAACTGTTTTTTAGTTGATGAGCGACATCATTCATTTGCTGCCCGATTCGGTGGCCAACCAGGTTGCGGCCGGAGAGGTAATCCAGCGGCCGGCTTCTGTGGTGAAGGAGCTGGTGGAAAATGCAATCGACGCAGGCGCGCAGGAAGTGCACGTGCTGGTGACTGATGCGGGAAAGACCTGCATCCAGGTTATTGATAACGGTAAAGGCATGTCGGAGACGGATGCCCGCCTCTCCTTCGAGCGTCACGCCACTTCCAAGATACGCGAGGCGGCCGACCTGTTTGCCCTGCGCACCATGGGATTCCGCGGCGAGGCGCTGGCCTCTATCGCGGCGGTGGCCGAGGTGGAACTGAAGACCCGCCAGGCCGACGAGGAACTGGGCACACGCCTGCTGATTGCCGGCTCCAAGGTGGAGAGCCAGGAGACGGTTGCCTGTCCCAAGGGCTGCAACTTCTCGGTGAAGAACCTGTTCTTCAATGTGCCGGCCCGCCGCAAGTTCCTGAAGGCCAACTCTACGGAACTCAGCAACATCCTGGCCGAGTTTGAGCGTATCGCCCTGGTGCATCCCGAAGTGGGCTTCTATCTGTACAGCAACGACACGGAACTTTTCAACCTGCCCGTCATGCCCCTGCGCCAGCGCATCCTGGCCGTGTTCGGCAAGAAGCTGAACCAGCATCTGCTCTCGGTGGAGGTGGACACTACGCTGGTGAAGATTACGGGCTACGTGGCCAAGCCCGAAACGGCCCGCAAGAAGGGGGCACACCAATACTTCTTCGTCAACGGACGCTACATGCGACATCCCTACTTCCACAAGGCGGTGATGGAAGCCTACGAGCGCCTGATTCCTGCGGGCGAGCAGATTTCCTATTTCATCTATTTCGAGGTCGACCCCGCCAACATCGACGTCAACATCCATCCCACCAAGACCGAAATCAAGTTTGAGAACGAGCAGGCCATCTGGCAAATCCTGTCGGCTGCCGTCAAGGAGTCGCTGGGCAAGTTCAGCGCCATTCCACAGATTGACTTCGATACGGAAGACATGCCGGACATTCCCGCCTTCGAGCAGAGCCGTCCGATTACGCCTCCCAAGATGAATTTCAATGCCGACTATAACCCCTTCAAGTCTTCTTCGGCTTCGTCATACGCGGGCGGAAGCTCCCGCAGCAACACCGGTTGGGAGGAGCTTTATGCCGGCCTCGGCAATGCCGCTTCGGCCGACCTGCCGGACAGCGACGGACTGGCCTCGGAGGAGGAATGGAGCATCCCCTCTGCTGCGGCTGTGGAGAGTGCCCCGGCTGACCCGCTTCCGGACGGAGGTGCCGTCACGGCTTCGCTCTATGGCACGGCTTCGGCCCTGGAGAAGGGGGCGCAGCACTTGCAGTTCAAGGGGCGTTTTATCCTTACTTCGGTAAAGTCCGGCCTGATGCTGATAGACCAGCATCGCGCCCATGTACGGGTGCTTTACGAGCGTTACATGAGCCAGATACACGAGCGTAAGGGCGTTTCGCAAGGGGTGCTTTTCCCTGAAATCATCCAGTTGCCCGCTTCCGAGGCGGCCGTGCTCGAAGGCATGTCCGAGGACTTCTCTTCCGTGGGCTTCGAGCTGACCCCGCTGGGCGGTGGCAGTTATGCCATCAACGGCATACCGGCGGGCATCGAGGGGCTGGACCCCGTGGAACTGGTGCGCAGCATGCTTCACACGGCCATGGAGAAAGGTAACGATGCGAAAGAGGAAATCCAGGGGCTGATGGCGCTGACCCTGGCTCAGGCCGCCGCCATTGTCTACGGACAGGTGCTGGGCAATGACGAGATGTCTGCTCTGGTTGACAGCCTTTTTGCCTGCCCATCGCCCAACTATACGCCGGACGGGCATACCATACTGGCCACCATCAAGGAAGAAGAGATAGAGAAGTTGTTTGCCCGGTAGAACCGCCGCCATGCAGCGGCGGCCAGGGCAGGAGTCCCCTCCTCCCGAGGGGGGATGTGGGGCGATGCCTGCCACCCGTTTGGACGATGCTTGCATGGTCTGCGGACGATGCAAGCATGGTACACGGACCGTGCAAGCACGGAGCACGGACCATGCAAGCGTGGTCCGAGCGCTGATTGTCAGGGCTGTATAAGCCCTGTCCGTGTTTTAAGACGGCCGGTGGGGGACGGGGGCGTGCTCATGGCCTCCGCCTGGCACGGATGGGGCCGGCGGTCTGGTGGAGAAAGGCTGCCTCCGTGAACTGTCGGCCAATCCGTACCTGAAAGGCCGGATAGGCCTCCTGCGTGCGTTCCTCGTCCGTCTCAGCTCCGGCTCACTTCCAGCCCTTTGCCCGAGAGGCTCATTTCCACAAACCGGGCGCGGCCGTTGGGCCGTTGTTCCGTCAGGGCTTTGCGGATGCGCAGGGCTGCGTCCGGGTCTTTCGCCACCATGTAGAGGTAGCCTCCGCCTCCGGCTCCCGGCAGCTTGTAGCCAAGGCAGAGGTCGTCCACCAGACGGGTCAGCGCCTGGATGGGCGGGGGATTGGTGCCTTCGTCCAGCAGCTGGTTCTGCTTCCACGTCTTTCTCACCAGCTTTCCGGTCTCCTCGAAGTCGTTCCGCAGGATGGCGTCGTACATGTCCATGGCGTGGCTCTTCATCTGCTCCAGCAGGTGCAGGTGCCTGTTCGAGTTGAGGAACATGCCCCGCACAATTTCCGCCAGGATGCCTTTGGCCGTCCGGGTGACGCCCGTGTAGTACAGCAGGTGGCACTTCCGGTATTCGTCGCCCGTGAACAGGAAGTCCGGCAGCCATCTGACGCCCGGCTCCTGCTGCCAGCCCGGCTGCGTTTGCAGCAGTTTGATGCCGTGAAGTATGCCGCCATACTGGTCCTGCCATCCGCCTCCGGTGGTCAGCAGTTGTTCCAGCACCAGTGTCCGGCTGCCTATGTCCTGCTTGTCCCAGTTCAGTCCGCAGAAGTCGTTCAGCGCTCCCAGCACCGTAGCGGCCAGTATGGAGCTGGTGCCCAGCCCCGAGCCGGCGGGTATGGCCGACAGCAGCGTCACCTCAAGCCCCGTACCGAATGCCTTCAGCTGTTCTTCCAGCGTGTCGTGGCGTTCCTGGGCGAAGTCGGGATGGAAGCCGGCCAGTGTCAGTGCGGCCTTCGGTATCGAGAAGGGGGAGCCCACCCGTCTGTAGTCCTGCAGCTCTTCGTAGGTGGACACGACCTCCATGGCGCCCAGGTCGATGGAGCGCAGGGTGATGCGGTGTTCTTTGGAGGGCTTGACGTAGACTTGCAGCGGCGGTTGTCCGTTCAGTTCTACGGCCAGGTTCACCACGTTTCCGCCTTCCATCAGGCTGTAGGGCGGCGTGTCTGTCCATCCGCCTGCCAGGTCGATGCGTACGGGGCTGCGTCCCCACACAATCTGGTCGGCGTAGACCGACAGCCGGGGCTGCTGCCGGTAGTCGGCGGTGCCGGTCAGTCCTTTCCTCATCAGCCCGAATGCCCGTTCTTCCATTGCTTCCGCCCCGGGTTTCCCTTCCAGCACCTTGGCGCGGAACATGGCGTCGCTGACGCGTTTCAGCAGGGGGGCATCGTTCGGAAGTTCGTCCGGCAGCCCGATGTCTCCCCGCACAAACTCTTTCGCCGCTTCCTGCAGGTCCAGTTGGTAGAACACGCTCCGTTCCTGGTTCCTGGCCAGCAGGCTCCAGTTCTGCCTGCGGAAGTCCTCCCTTTGGGCGAAGAGCCTGCGCAGGTTGGCGGAAGCCGACAGCTCGTCGGCCGAGACTTTCCGTGCCTTTGTCCAGATGTTCCTTCCGGCTTCGCCCTTTCCGCCGTCGGTCATCCATTGCAGCACGGCGCCCAGTTCGTCCGCCGAGTCTACGACGGGGAAGAGGGCCGCCGCCTGCAGGTCCTCCCGACCCCTGATGTCCTCCGCCTTCAGCCCTCTGGCCTCCAGCCATTCCGTTACCGGCCTGCCCAGGTAGAGGGTCGAGGCATCCGTCAGCGCCCCATTGAACTTGTCGTCAAATCCGTAGGGCCTTGCCGCCAGCTGGTGTCCGCCCACGGGGACTACGTCGATGCACACTCCCTCCGGCAGGTCCAGCTTCCAGTCGTTGCGCGGCACTCCGGTCACGATGTGGCGGCAGTGTAGGTGCCAGTTGCGCCCTATGTGGCTGTTTTCTATCCATATTTCTGCATTTTCCGCCGTCAGCTTGTATCCGATGTCCGCGTTCTGTACGAACATGGCCGGATGAGGCTTCACCTTGTGGTGCATGATGGCCCGCTGGTCTGTCACGCAGTTCTGCACCGCCAGTGTGGACGAAATCATTTCGCGGCTGGTGCCATAGTGGTGGAACTCTCCTCCGGGCAGGGGCAGGATGGCCACCTTCAGGCCGTTCAGCTCCTCGTCCGCAATGCGCGGATGCGCTCCCAGGGCCGGCCCGAACTCCGAATACATGTCGTAGAACTTCAGGCCGCCTTCGGGGGCTGTAGAGCGCTTCACCATCAGTTCCACCGCGCGGTCGCTGAGCAGCCAGATGCCTATGTCCATCAGGAACAGGTAGTCTTGCATCAGCCGTCCCATCTCCTCCACGCTGGGCTTTTGCAGCATGAAGTCCAGTTTCTCCGGTTCCTTGCGGGTGGACACGAATACCCCGTGGTTCTTGGCCAGTTGCGGGTCGGCCCACAGCCCGTAGCACACCACGTCCGCCTCGGGTATTTCCTGCAGCGGTTCCGTAGCCCGTATATACACGTCGCCGCTGGCTATCAGCGTATGCAGTCCCTGCGGTGCCCGTTCCATGATTTCCTCGTAGAGCGGCAGTTGCAGCGACAGCAGGGTCTGCGTCAGCCGCTGTCCTCTTGCCCAGCGGAACACCGGGATGGGGGTCAGGATTTTCCCCGAAGGCGCATAGGCGGGCAGGCGGCGGCTCTGTCCTCCCGCGTGCAGCAGGATGCGCTTCTCCCGGGCCAGCCATTCCTTCAGGCCTTGGGGGCTTTTTTCCTGTTCTTTGCAGGCGTTCAGCAGCCAGGCAGTTCCGCCGCCCGAGCCTAACTTCTTTCCCGCCGGGTCCGATGTGCAGAACCATTCCCGGCGGTCGGCATGCATGATATCGTGAAAACATTCCGTCAGGTTGGGCGGAAGTGACAATAGCTTCTTCATCGCTTTGAAATTTAAGTTTTGCAAGTTTCTGAATAGGTCGCAGTCAGGGAGTCGGGAAGTTAAGGAGTTGGGCCGATGCCTTAGTGAAAGGGATGCCGGCCATGCGCTTGAACTGTCGGCTCTAACTCCTGAGCCACTCTGGTGGGCGACAACTCCTTTCCACTCGTTCAGCTCCTGCAAGCTGGGCCTCGCCGATTTTCAATTCGCACGCGCGAAACTTGGGTCTGCAAGTTTTCGGGCAGGAATGCGGGAGGCTTTCTTGTGCGGTGCCAAGAGCCCTGAAGGACTTATCGGCTATGAAAGTAAGCATAAAAAATGGAACGGCCTCCTCTTTGCTGAAGATTTCTTTTCTCTGGGCGTTTGGGCTGCCGGTTCCAATATTTTTTCCACTTCTCCAAACCTTTTATGCTTATGGGTGTTAATTGTTTGGTTTAAATGAAAAAGAAATTACTTAACCACTTAACAATTAACATTAATATGAAAAAAATTCTGATGTTACTGGCTTTGGCCGGTTTGTCTTCTGCCGCCGTTGCGCAGCAAAAGACGCAAGTTGTAGAAGAGATTGCGATAATCCAGGTGCAGGATAAGTACCAGGTGATTACCAATCCTTTCTGGAGCAATTGGTTCTTCTCTATTGGCGGCGGTGCCGAGACAATGTATGGTGACAACGACAAGGCCGGCAGCTTTGGCCAGCGCATCAGCCCGACGCTGAATGTGGCTTTGGGTAAATGGTTCACTCCGGGGCTGGGATTGCGTCTGCAATACAGCGGCCTTCAGGCCAAGGGCTTCACTTACGACGCAAATGCTCCTTATGTGAAAGGCGCCCGTACGGACGACGGTTACTACAAGCAGCGTTTCAACTACATGAACTTGCATGGCGACGTGATGTTTAACCTGAATGCCCTCTTCGGAGGATACAACCCCGACCGCATTTATGAAATCATTCCTTATGTAGGTGCGGGTATCACACACAACTATTCGAAGCCCAAACGCGAGGCACTGGCTGTGAACGCCGGTCTTATCAACCGCTTCCGCCTGTCCAGCGCAGTAGATTTCAATATCGAACTGAGCGCTATGGGCGTTGAAGACAAGTTCGACGGTGAGGTAGGCAACAAGCACAACTACGATGCAGTGCTCAGCGCCACTGCCGGTTTCACCTATCGCTTCCCTGCCCGTGGCTTCAGCCGTCCCATGCCTCAGCTGATTTCTCAGATAGAGCTGGCTGCCATGCAGGACAAGATTGCCCGTATGGCTGCACAGAATGCCAATCTGAAGCGTGAGTTGGCACAGGCCGAGAGCCAGCAGCCGGTCGTGGCCGAAGTGAACGAAACCGAGGTGGTTGTTCCGGCCGACATTGCACCGCGCACGGTGTTCTTCAACATCGGTTCTGCCGAAATCTCTCCGCGTGAGGCTATGAACCTGTCTTACCTGGCCGACCTGATGAAGCAGTTCCCCGAAACGACTTATACCGTGAACGGCTATGCTGACTCTTCTACCGGTACTCCCGAATTCAACAAGGAGTTGAGCTTGAAACGTGCCCAGGCAGTTGTAAACGCTTTGGTGAAGAACTATGGCATCTCGGCCGACCGCCTGAAGATTGATGCCAACGGTGGCGTAGACAAGTTTGGCCAGCCCATTCTGAACCGTGTCGTACTGGTACAGTCTGCCGAATAAGCGACGCACAGGAATGTGAATCCTGATACAAGGGCCGTGCTCCATGTCAATGGAGTACGGCCTCATTGTTTTTTGTACGGCGCGGGCTGCATTTTTCGGATACCGTCATCCGTACTCACAAATAAATCATTACTTTTGCGGCAAACTGATTAATTGGAAATGTCAATGAAAGTATGCTTTAAGAAAGGAAAACAGAGTGCCTTGAAGAGCTTGTGTGTGCTTGTGGCACTTGGCGGGGCTCTTGCTTCGTGCGGTAGCGGGAGCAAGGCCGATGAGGCTTCCCAGTCTCAGGAAGAACTGATGCGGAAGGCCATCGAACTGTCGGTGGAGAATGTGAAGAACGGCGGCGGGCCTTTCGGAGCCGTCATTGTGAAGGACGGGAAGATTGTGGCCACGGGTGTAAACCGCGTGACGGCCAACAACGACCCTACAGCCCATGCCGAAGTGAGCGCCATACGCGCCGCCTGCGAGAAGCTGGGCACTTTCGACTTGAGCGGCTACGAGATTTATACCTCCTGCGAGCCGTGTCCCATGTGTCTGGGTGCCATCTACTGGGCGCATCTGGACAAGGTCTATTACGGCAACGACAAGACCGACGCCAAGGACATCGGCTTTGACGACTCCTTCATCTACGACGAACTGGAGCTGCCCTACGACCAGCGGAAACTTCCTTCCGAAGTCTTGCTGCCGGATGAGGCCATCCGTGCGTTCGACTTGTGGCGGCAGAAGGAAGACAAGGTGGAATATTGATTTCGCCTTTCTTCCGTCTATTATCCGTTGTAGCTCCAGCCGCAGTCGTTGTGGTACACCATCAGCCTGCCCATGCCTCCGTCTACGGTGAGGTTGGTGCCGTTGACAAATGTGTTTCGCTCGTCGCAAAGGAAGTCCACGGCACGTACAATGTCTTCTGGCTCGCCCACGCGGACGGACGGATGCTGGCGCAGGTCGCCTTCGCTGTAATGGGGCTCGTAGCTGTCGTCGTGATAGCGGCCGGTGTCAATCCAGCCCGGTGCCACGGAGTTGACACGGGCAATGCCCGACAGACTGACGGCGAGCGCGTGGGTCAGGGCGGTGATTCCGCCTTTGGCTGCCGTGTAGCTCTCGGTGTCGGGTTGCGACTGGAAAGCTCGTGTGGACGAAAGGTTCACAATGGAGCCCAGGCCGTTGAAGTGGTCCTTGAACAGCAGGGACAGCATGTAGGGGGCTGCTACGCCCACTCGTTGGACGTAGAGAAAGTCGTCGTAACTGCAGCCTCCCAGAATGCCGCCGCGCGTCAGGCAGGCATTGTTGATGAGGCAATGGATGCCTTCGGGGTGTTGTGCCAGTATTTCTGCGGCAAAGTCGGTCAGGGCCTGCTTTTCGGCTATGTCGCCCGTATGACCGATGACATTCCAACCTTTCTTTTGTAACCGGGCAACCGTAGCGGCGGTGGCTTCGGCGTCGCTGTCTATGAAGTGTACGGTGTCTCTCTCGGCGGCAAAGTGTTCTACCAGGCAACGGCCGATGCCGTTGGCTCCTCCTGTTACTACTATAATTCTGTTCATCTGTATTTGGCTTTTGTAGTCCGCAAAGATACTAAATTCTTCTTTTCATTACGTTGGTACTATGGGTCAGGCTTTTGATTTCACAAAATACTGGTTGAAAACGATGCCCGACACGATGAGTGCCAGCCCGACGTATGTGCTGAAGACAATCTGCTCGCCCAAAACCACGGCTATGAAGAACAGAGAGAGGAAAGGCGAGAGGTAGCAAAGCTGGTTGACCAGTGCGGGATTATTGGTCTTGCGCATGGCCAGGCTGAAGCAGATGAAGGGAATGCCCATCTCGAAAGCGCCCACATACATGCCGCTCAGGATGCCGGGCAGGGTGTGGAGGTCAACGCCTGTCACCGCGGCGCCCGCCAGCAGGTAGGCCGTGCCGAAGAGGAAACTCATGAACAGGGCCACGCTGCCGTCCGTGCGGTCCTTGTATCGGTTGTTCACCATCCAGTAAGAGGCCCACAGCAGGGCGCTCAGGGCGGCCAGCAGGAGGCCGCTGAGGGGCAACTGCATGTTGCCCGAGCGTCCTGTCCCCACCGAAATGAGCACCACACCGCCCAGGGAGATGAACATGCCGATGTACTTCTTGCGCGGAATGGGCTGACGGGCAAACAGAGCCAGCAGGACCAGCAACACGATGGGCCAGGCGTAGTTGATGGGCTGCGCCACCTGCGCGGGCAGCAGGTCGTAGGCCTTGAACAGCACCAGGTAATAGGCCACAGGATTGAGCACCCCCAACAAAGCGAAGTAGCCCCACTGACGGATGGTCAGAGAGGCTATCAGCCGCCACTTGCGCCGGAAGGTGAGCAACAGGGCAAAGATGACAAGAGAGGTGACGCTGGCTACAAGCAACATCTCAAAGTGAGTGAGATGTTTGAGGGCGATTTTGAAGGCTGTGGCCACGGTAGACCAGCTTAATACGGCCACGCAGGCGTAGACAATGGCCGCGGATTGTCCGCGGCCATTGAGGATTTTGTTTCTGTCAGACATCATTCATTTCAGTATAATCAGTTCACTTTCCATTCGATGACTCCGCCCGAATTGCCTTTTTGCAGCTGGGCGGCAATCTTCAGTCCGGTTGTTTCCACGGGCTTGAAGTCGAGGTGGTTATAGCAATCTTTCTTGACGGTGTACTTGTTCAGTGCCTCCACTTCTTTCCAGCCTTTATCGGTCTTGTAGTACAGTTTCCAGCTTTCGGGCACACGGAAGTTGCCGTCGTAGTGGTCGAAGTCCAGCCAATAGACATCCACGCCGGACACCGTATAGGAGCGGTCGAAGTCGTAGGCCAGTGTTTCCAGCGAACCGTTCTTCAACCACCAGTAGTGGTAAGGCTTGGAAGTATCCGACGAGCGCTTCGGCTCCCATTGGTCATTGACTCCCCAGGCCCATGTCTCCACGGCAGCCGATTCGGGGGCGTCCTTCTGAATAGGCGCCTGAAGCATCAGCGTGCGGGCACGGCTGGCGATGGTGGGCTCGGGCGTGGGACGGGCGAACTCCGCCGCTTCGGGAATCCAGACGGCCATTTGGTCGGCACCACGATTGTTCCAGGTGGAGTAGGGAATGGCCTTGAAAGGAACTTCTTTCACGCTTCCGTCTTTCTCCACTTCGTGGGCTGTGCCCGTCAGTACCATCACTCCGTTCAGCAAATCCGCATCGAAAGTGGCTTCCATCGGGGTTCCGTCGGGAATGAACTTGGTGAACACCGTGCTGTCTGCCTGGTCCTTGCCTTCCAGACAGTAGACAATGGGGCCGCGGCTGATGGCCAGCTTGCCGCGGTCGTCTTCCACCGCTTCGTTGGCGCGGACACGGCGTATGTCCATGGGAAGAGTGAGTTCCACCACGTCGTCCGCCTGCCAGTTGCGGACTACGGTGGCATACCCGTCCGTCAGACTGGCGTCGGCTTTCTTTCCGTTGACCGTGAGGGTGTACTTCCCGTGTCTGTCGGTAAACGAATAGAGGTCGGACGGCACGGGGGCATTCTGTGCCCAGCCGGGAATGCGCAGGCGGAGAGCGAAGCGTCCTTCATGGGCAGGGTTGACGCGTACGGACACTTTGCCTTCCCAGGGATAGGCCGTGGTCTGTTCCAGTTCTACCTCGTTGGTCATAGTCTGCAGGTGGGCCCGGCTCTGTATGTAGAGGTTTACGTAAATGTCATCGCCTTGAGTGGCATACATATAGTTGGGAACGCTGGCCATGAAGCGGGTGATGTTGCCCGGGCAGCAGGCGCACCCGAACCAGCGCTGGCGTTCGTGCTGGCCCATGGACTCCAGCGGATTGTCGTAGAAGAACTTGTCGCCGTCCAGCGATACGCCCGAAAGGACGCCGTTGTAGAGAGCCCGTTCCAGCACGTCGGCATATTTGGCTTCGCCCGTGGCCAGGAACATGCGGTGATTCCAGTACACGTTGGCTATGGAAGCACAGGTCTCGCAGTAGGCGGTATGGTTGTTCAGCTCGTAGTTGGGGCCGAAGCCTTCGCCCTGCGCCCGCGACCCGATGCCGCCGGTGATGTACAGTTTCTTGCCGGCCATGTTCTCCCAGATGCGGCATAGGGCATGGAAGTAGGCCGTGTCGCCCGTCAGTGCGGCCACGTCGGCCACACCGGAGTAGAGATAGCCCGCGCGTACGGCATGGCCCACGATTTCCTCCTGTTGCAGGATGGGCTTGTGGTACTGGCTGTATTGGCTCAGGCGGTGTCCGTCGGTGCCGCGTCCGGTTTCTTCCACAAAGTAGCGGGCTGTTTGCAGGTATTTTTCATTTCCCGTTGTTTTGTAGAGCTTGGCCAACGCCATTTCCACAATGGGATGACCGGAGGGCACATGCTTCTGTCCTTCGCCCGGCCCGAACACCTGGCAGACCAGGTCTGCGTTCCTGACGGCCACGTCCAGCAGGCTGTGTTTGCCCGTGGCCAGAAAGTGGGCCACCGCCGCTTCATACAGGTGTCCGCTGTTATAGAGTTCGTGGCTGTTGATTTTCTCCCAGCGGCTTTTGCCCCACCAACCCGAGAGACGCTCGCAACGGTTGGTGACGCAGGTGGTCAGGTAACCGTCCGGTTCCTGAGCCGCCGCTATCAGTGTGATGACGCTGTCCAGGTAGGCGTCCAAAGCCTTGTCGTATTTCACCGCCAGCGAATAGGAAGCACCCTCTATGATTTTATAGGGGTCGGTGTCGTCGAAAGAGAAATCTCCCCGATGCTCTCCCTTCATCAGCCCGCCCGCAATGGCGAAGTTGTCAAAGCGTCCGTTCTTCTCGCATTCCTTGAATGCTGAAGGGATGGATACGGTGCGGTTGGTCTCGATGCGGGGTGTCCAGAAGGCATCGTCCAGACGGACTTGGGTGAAAGGCACCTCCTCAATCGGTGCGTCGGGTTGTACGTAGGCGGCTTCCGTGCAGGCGCTCATTACGACGAGGGCCACGCAACCCCAAAGGATTCGGTTCGTTTTCTTCATCATGGCAGTTGATAGTAGTAAATAATTGGCATGAAAAGCAGGGCAATGGCCTTTCTCCTTTTTGAGTCATTCGCCAACCCCGCAATCTCATTGGTATCAGTTCTTTTCAGCTGTGCAAAGAAAAGCATTTTTCTCCGGAACGGGGTGGACGATTGTCCACAACTATGAAAGAATCGTGGAGAATGAACGATTCGTGTATGTTTTGGAACATTGTTGCATTCTTTTGGTCTATTTTTCGCTTCTCCTGGTTCGTTTTTCGCACTCCTGTCCTTTCTTGCCGGCCCGAACAGGAATCTCCAGCCTGAAAAATTGTACTAAAATGATACTCTCCCTTCACTTCCCGTTTCCTTTTTTTCGTTTACTTTGCAGACAGAACAAACATAAACCCCAAGAACAGACTGATTATGAACGGTAAAATTCGTCAATTGCTGGTGGCCGCTCTGCTTGTGTGCGCAGGGACGGCCGCGGCCCAAGGCACGGTGGAAGACTATAACCGCGCCTATGCGCTGAGAGGAAAGTTCAGCGCCAACAAAGTCTATTACTCCAACGTCACTCCGCAGTGGATAGGGGGGAGCGACTGCTTCTGGTACGTGCGCAACACGCCCGAAGGACGTGTCTACGTGTCGGTGGACGCCTCGCGGCAGGCAAGGAAAGACCTCTTCGACCACAAGCGCCTGGCAGCCGCGCTGAGCCAGGCCACCGGGCAGGACGTGAAGCCCGGGGCCATCCGGCTGGAGCGGCTGCGCGTCAGCAGCGGGCTGGACACGCTCCGCTTCCACTACGCCAACCGCCAATGGCTTTACGCCGTGCGCAAGAACCGCCTGACGGACGAAGGGGCCGTGCCCGTACCACCCCGGCAGAAGCACTGGATGGAGCGTGACGACGAGAAGGAGGCCGCACCCGCCCTCTCGCCCGACGGCCGCTACACAGCTTACATCAAGAACCATAACATCTGTGTGAAGGAGAACGCCACGGGTAAGGAAAGGCAGCTGAGCCTGGACGGCACGCTGGGCAACTACTACTCGGCCTACATCCGCTGGTCGCCTGACAGCCGCAAGGTGGCCGCCTGCAAAATCCGCCCGACGGAGAAACGCTACGTCTACTACGTGGAGTCCTCGCCCGCCGACCAGCTTCAACCGAAACTTCACAAGCAGGAATATGCCAAGCCCGGCGACGAACTGCCCTTCAAGGTGCCCTGCATCTACGAAGTGGAGACGGGACGAGCCGTCATTCCGCCGACCGGCCTGTTCAGCAGCCAGTATGACCTGTCGGCCCCCGTGTGGGACGCCGACAGCCGTGCCGTCACCTTCGAGTACAACCAGCGCGGACACCAGATTTACCGTGTGCTGGAACTCTCGGCCGAGAGCGGACAGGTGCGTACATTGATAGAGGAGAGCAGTGACAAGTACGTGAACTATCCGCGCCATTTCCGCCACGACCTGAAAGACGGACGCCACATCATCTGGATGAGCGAGCGCGACAACTGGAACCACCTCTACCTCTACGACCGCACCACGGCCCAACCCGTTCGGCAGATTACCCGCGGCGAGTGGTACGTGCGCGAGGTCATCCGGGTGGACGAGGAGGCCCGCGTCATCTACTTTGCCGCCAACGGCATGGAGCCCGGCGAAGACCCCTACCTCATCCGCTACTACCGCATCGGCTTCGACGGCGAGGGACTGACCTGCCTCACGCCCGACGAGGGGATGCACAAAGCCTGGTTCTCGGCAGACATGAACTACCTGGTGGACGTCTACTCGATGGTGGACAAGGCTCCCGTAGCCGTGCTGCGCAGTGCCCGCGACGGGAAAGTGCTGATGCCGCTGGAGACGGCAGACATCAGCCGCCTGCTGGCCGAGGGCTGGAAAGCGCCCGAAGTGTTCGTGGCCAAGGGCCGCGACGGGAAGACGGACATGTGGGGCCTGATTGTGCGGCCCACGAACTTCGACCCGTCCCGGAAGTATCCCGTCATCGAATACATCTACCAGGGCCCCGGCGACCAGTACGTGCCCAAGACCTTCATTTCCTATAACTGGTACATGACCTCGCTGGCCGAACTGGGCTTCATCGTGGTGATGGTGGACGGCATGGGCACCTCCTTCCGCTCGCGCGAGTTCGAGAACGTCTGCTACCAGAACCTGAAGGACGCCGGCCTGCCCGACCACATCGCCTGGATCAAGGCCGCCGCGCAGAAATATCCCTACATGGACATCGGGCGGACGGGCATCTACGGCTGCTCGGCCGGCGGACAGGAATCGACCAACGCCCTGCTGCTCTATCCCGACTTCTACAAGGCCGCCTACTCGGCCTGCGGATGCCACGACAACCGGATGGACAAAATCTGGTGGAACGAACTGTGGATGGGCTACCCCGTAGGCGGGCAGTACAAGGAGTGCTCCAACGTGGAGAACGCCCACCTCTTGCGCCGTCCGCTGATGCTGGTGGTGGGCGAGATGGACGACAACGTGGACCCGGCCTCGACCATGCAGGTGGTGAACGCCCTGATAAAGGCCAACAAGGACTTCGAGCTGGTGGTCATTCCCGGCGCCCGCCACACCATGGGCGAGGACTTCGGCGAGCACAAGCGCTACGACTTCTTTGTGCGCCATCTGATGGGGCAGAATCCGCCGCGGTGGGAGGACATCAAGTACAATTGAGAAAAGAAAAGCCTGGCGTTGGAGCTGTTGCCTCCCGAGATGGATTGTCAGATGTCCGACGCCCCGTCCGGTACAGGCTGGCAAAGCCTGTCACCATTGATTATTAACCCTTGCTTATACAGTCAACGACATGAACAACCTTATCTACTCCCCGTCGCCCGAGCGTTACTCAGGCGGCATGCAATACCGCCGTTGCGGACGCAGCGGCATCCTGCTTCCCGAAGTCTCGCTGGGCCTGTGGCACAACTTCGGCGACGTCAACACCCTGTCCAACGCCCAGGCCATGGCCCATTATGCCTTCGACCGGGGCATCACCCACTTCGACCTGGCCAACAACTACGGCCCCTCGCCCGGCTCGGCCGAGGAGACCTTCGGGCTGATTATGAAAAAGTCGTTCATGCCCTATCGGGACGAGCTGTTCATCTCCACCAAGGCGGGACACCCGATGTGGCCCGGCCCCTACGGCGACTGGGGTTCGAGGAAGTCGCTGATGGCCAGTCTGGACCAGAGCCTGAAGCGGATGAACCTGGACTACGTGGACATCTTCTACACCCACCGCTACGACCCCGAGACGCCCTTGGAAGAGACGCTGCAGGCGTTGGTGGACATTGTGAGGCGCGGAAAGGCGCTCTACGTGGGCCTCTCCAAATATCCGGCAGACAAGGCCGCCTTTGCCTACCGCTATCTGGCGGAGAGGGACGTCCACTGCCTGCTCTATCAGGGACGCTACAACCTCTTCAACCGCGAGCCCGAAGCCCAAGGCATCCTGCGCCAGGCCCGTGAGAACGGGACGGGCTTCATCGCCTTCTCGCCCCTGGCGCAAGGGCTGCTGACCGACCGCTACCTGAACGGCATCCCCGAAGACTCGCGCATAGCCCGGGGCGGATTCCTGAAGAAAGAGGCGCTGACCGCAGACGTGCTGGCCAAGGTGGAGGCGCTGAACGCCCTGGCCCTGCGCCGCGGACAGACGCTGGCCGAGATGTCGCTGGCCTGGCTGCTGAAGGACGAGGCGGTGACGTCCGTCATCGTGGGCGCCAGCTCCGTAGGCCAGCTGGCGGACAACCTGAAAGCCCTTGAGCAGACAACCTTCGCCGCCGACGAGCTGGAAGAGATAGAGAAGATACTGCGGATGTAACACGCCCCGGACAACTTGGGGCATACCGACAGACGGCTGCGGGTTACAAGCCTTGAGACAGGAAGTCTCGCGTACTTGTAACCCGCAGCCTGTTGTATGCTGTCCGCCGGAGTGGGGGCGGACGCGTCGTCATGCCGGGCGAGCTTCTTCGGGATGGGTGCCGGCACTCCTTGAAAGGTGCCGCAGGAAGGGTGTCCGCATCCCGTTTGCAGGAAGCTTGCTTCGTCCGCGGGGCATGCTTGCTTCGTCCGCAGACGAAGCAAGCACGGTGCATGGACGAAGCAAGCATGGCCTAAGCGCTGATTTTCAGGGCCGGATTTCCTGCCTGCACAAGCCGGTTCCGCCAAGCGGGCCGGGCCGGCTGTCGGCATGCAGGGAATCCCGTTCCTCAGAAAGCCATACCTACACGCAGGCCGAAGTTGTCCAGTCCGTCGACGCTGTAAGTCATCAGGTCGCCCTTGTTGGTTCCGTAGCTGTAGTAGGCGGCTACGTGCAATCCCGGTCCGTAAGCCCACGGATAGATGTTCATGCCAACCTCGGGCGATACATAGAAGCCCCAGGTGTCCTTGCTGGTCTCAAACACGTTGAAGGTGGACTTCATCTGTGCATACTCGGCCCCCAGCTTCACGCCCAGGTAGGGCTGGAAGGCTCCGCCACGGTTGAACGTGTAGCGGCTGGCCAGACCGAAAGGAAGCTGGAACAGCGTGTGCTGCTGGTCGGTATTCAGACTGCCGCTTTCGCCGTAGGGCAGGGTCTGGCGTCCGAAATACTCGTGGTTGCTGTGGTAGGAAAGGAAAAGTCCCAGCGCATAATTCGGAGTCAGGAAATAGCCTCCTTCAAAGTTCATGCCCCAGCCGCTGCCATTGTCGGCAAAATGGTTGCCCAGGGGGAAGTTATACTGCCAGTCGATGTTGGCATAACAGTTGTCCGTCAGTTGCGCCTTGGCCGGCATCGCGAAGGCAAGGGTCAAAGCCGTTACCGCCAATATTTTGGCAGCCATGTATTTGATTGTTCTCATACGAATGAATGATTGATGGTAAATGTTGGATAGAATGGTTGGTGATGAACGACGGATTTCATTCCGCGTTCAAGTAAGGTGACTGGATAAATGCCTGGTTGACGCCCTGCACGGCCAGCTTGAGGTTGAATGAGGTGGAGTTGCTCAGCAGTCCCGTCATATAGCAGTTCCACAACACGGGCAGTTTGGCGCTTGTTCCCTGCGGAGCGTCCAGGTTCAGCAGCTCGGCAATGAAGGAACCGGTGCTGTACGAATAGCTCACGGCATACGGATAGTAGCATCCGCCCCAGTTGCCCCAGTAAGGAGCTCCCCAGTAGCCGGGATAGTTCCACCAGTTGCCATAGTCTGCAAAGTAGTAGGTGCTCTTGATGTAGCTTACCTGCAAGCCGAGGTCGGCTTCCTCACGGTCGTCCACGCGGAAGTAGCCGCGGTTGGTCATGTTCTCCACATAGGCATTGAGAATCTCCTGGGCGTTGTCGTCTTTCCAGTATTCAGCCTCTTTGGAGTCGCCGATGATGAGAATGCTGTCCGGCAGGTAGTAGGTTGCGAAGGAGCCGAAATCGGCCTTCTGGTCGTAATCGGTATAAACCAGATAGTTGTTGTCCAGTTTATCCGTGTCCGGATCCTTTTCGCAAGCGGCGAAAGTCAGGACTGTCAATAATAAGGGAATTAATTTCTTCATACTTTTATAATTGTTTAGGTTTAAAAAAAAAGTCCGTTCCTATGGTACCTTAGGCCTTTCCACAAAGAACAAGAGCGGACTTAAAAGGTTCGGAGCATGAAGAAAAAAAACGGGGAAGCGCAGTCGGGCGCAATCTACTTCAGCGCGTCGTAAAGCACTTCCTGGATGCGGGTGCGGATGTCCATCTTCATCAGTTTGGTGTTCCACACCTCGGGATAGATGCGGTTGCAGAGGAATACGTAGACCAGGCGGTTGTCCGGGTCTACCCATGCGCAGGTGCCCGTAAAGCCGGTGTGCCCGTAGACCGAGCGGGGCGCCGACTCCGCACAGGGGCTCTTGGCGGGGTTCGTCGGGTCGGGCTTGTCAAATCCCAGTCCGCGGCGGCTCCGTTTGGACACGGTGGTGGTGAACAGACGGCAGGTCTCCGGACTCAGGTAGCGTTTCCCGTCCAGTTCGCCGCCGTTGAGCAGCATCTGGTAGATGCTGGCCACCTCCGTGGCGTTGGAGAACAGGCCCGCATTGCCCGAAACGCCTCCCTGGAAGGCGGCCGATTCATCGTGTACGTAGCCCTGAAGCACCGTCTTCCGCAGGAACGGGTCGGCTGCCGAGGGGACAATCTCGTCCTTCTTCAGCCTGCGCAGGGGCAGGAAGCCGGTGCGCCGCAGGCCCATAGGGGCGTAGAACTCCTGTTCCAGGAAAGCGTCCAGCGACATTCCCGAACGGGCTTCTACCAGCTGCTGCAGCAGGATGAAACCCACGCAGCTGTAACGGTAGCGCTTGTCTTTCAGCGGCGCGTCGGCTATCTTTTGCAGATAGGTCTGCCTGAAGGTACTGTCCAGCCACAGGCTGTCGCACACCTGCAGTGTATAAGGACCCTTGCCCGTCTTGGAGGTAAGCCCTTTCAGAAAGCTGAAATCAGGATTGGCCCAGGTGCGGCTTCCGATGCGTGCCGGGTGCAGCTTGTCCGGTGCGGCCTTGAACAGACGGTCCGGATAGCTCTCCTTGTCGATGGCTTCCAGGTAGAACAGCAGGGTGGAGGGCAGTCCCGATTCGTGAAACAGGAGTTCGCGCACGGTGATGTTCCGCTTGTCCGTGTCGTGCAGGAAGGGCAGGTAGTCGGCCACGCGGTCTGTCAGGCTGATGCGGCCCTTGTCGTACAGTTTCATCACGGCCAGCAGCGTACCTGTGGTCTTGGTAAGCGAGGCGATGTCATACACGTCCGTCGGAGTGACGGGGCGTGCCTTTGCGCCTTTACCGCCTTCTCCGCTCCAGGTATGTGTGCCGAATGCCTTGTTATATAAAGTCTTCCCGTCTTTCAGCACCACAATCTGGCAGCCCGGATAGGCTTTCTCCCGGATGCCTTCCTCGGCAATGGCGTCAATCCGTGCCAGTTGCTTCGAGCTTACGGCATAGTCCTCGGGAATGGACTTCGGTTGTGCCTGCAAGCCCAGGGTTATGCCCGCACCCGTTGGGTACAGTTGGCCCAGACTGGCCGACAGCCTGCCGTCCGCCCGTGCCTCTCCGTAGAGGATGGCCGCCACCCGGCGTTGCACGTCGTCGTTGGAAGAGTGGGCCAGGACAACCGCTCCGGCCGCTTCCACTCCACGCTGTATCTGAAGCATCTGCTTGCCGGGAATGAAAAACAGATAGGCCGTAGGCACCTGGGGGCGGAAGTTGGCAAAGAAGGAGCGGTAAGCGCTCAGTCGTTGCTCCGTCACGCAAACCAGAATGCGCTTGTAGGCTGCCAGCGAGTCCTGCAACTGCCGGCTTTCGGCAGCGGTCATCTCCTTGGGCAACCGGATTTCGACCGGGCGGGTGTAGGCCGACAAGGCTTGGATGAAGGGGCGTAGTTCTTCTTTCGCCCCCACATTCAATACCGCCACTTCCCTGACGCCTGCATCCAGGGGCAGCAGGTCCGCGCGGTTGTCCAGCACGGTGATGGCTGCCTGGTTCAGTTCCTTAATCAGGGCACGGGTCTTGGGTGTGTTGATGCGGTTTTCCAAACCCGAAAGCCGGACGGAAGGCTTCTTCTTCAGTCCCAGCGCATATTTGTAGGTGAGCACCTTGCGGCACTTCTGGTTGATTTCGTTCTCGGTCAGTTCGCCGCGCTTCAGTGCGTCCATCACCGCCTCTACTTCCTCCTTGATGCGACGGGGCACCAGCAACAGGTCGTGTCCGGCTTTCAGCGCCTGGAGGCAGAGGGTGGAAACGTCTCCCACGCCCTTCATGGCCAGTGCGTCGGTAAAGGTAAGCCCTTGGAACTGCAGCTCTTCGCGAAGCAGGTTGTGCACCACGCTCCGCGAGAGCGAGGAAGGTACTCCGGCCTGCTCTTCAATGGCCGGCACTTCCAGATGTCCCACCATCATGCCGCCCAGTCTGGCGGCAATGGCTTTCCTGAACGGATAGAGTTCGATGCTGTCCAGTCTTTCGCGGCTGAAGGGCAGCAGCGGCAGGGCCTTGTGCGAGTCCGTATCGGTGTCGCCGTGTCCGGGGAAGTGCTTGCAGACGGAGAGGACGCCTCCCTCCTCCAGCCCCGTGGCGTAGGCCACTACCTTGTTGGCCACGTTCACTGGGTCTTCGCCGAAAGAACGGGTGTTGATGACAGGGTTCTGCGGATTGATGTTGACGTCGGCCACCGGGGCAAAGTTGACCTGCACGCCCAGTTCCCTGCACTGGCGTGCCATTTCGAGACCGTAGGCATGAATCAGGGAGTCATTCCGGATGCAGCCCAGCACCATGTTGCGCGGAAAGACAGGCGTCCCTTTCAGGCGCATGGAAAGCCCCCATTCGCCGTCGAAGGTAATCAGCAGGGGAACGTCGGCCATCTTCTGCGCCTCGTTGGTCAGTGTCACCTGGTTCTGCATCAGGCCGCCCGAGAAGAGCAGGCCGCCCACCTTGTATTCCTTTACGACTTTACGCAGCAGGTTCCGGTTGGATTCATTGGTTTGCGGAGCAATGGTATAGATGAAAAGCTGTCCGACCTTTTCCTTCGGGCTCAGTGTGGCCATCACCGAGTCCACCCATTGCCGGCAGTGTGCGTTTTCGGTCAATGAGCGCACCAGGCCCGGCTTTTCCGGGGCGGTGCTGCCGTCGGGGAAGGCATATCGCTTGGCGTCCGAGACGAATTGTCCACAGTTACCGACACAAAGCAACAAAAACAATATCAGCTTTTTCATGGTATCCATTCTCCTGTTTCCTTTCAATTATCAATCCGCTTTCTCTTCTTCAATCAGGCTCTTATAGATGACTTCCTGTATTTCTTTGATTATCTCCATGTCGGCCAGTCTGGTGTTCCAGGCATGAGGGCACTGGCGGTTGCTCAAGAAGACATAAATCAGGTCGTTCTGTGGGTCTGCCCAAACCGCCGTGCCGGAAAAACCGTTCTGGCCGAAAACGGCAGCCGGAGCCTGAGCCGCACAAGGACTTCTCATGGGGATGGAAACATCGGGGCGGTCAAAGCCCAATCCGCTGCGGCTGCGTTGGGAAGTTTCGGTGGTAAACAAGCGGCAGGTTTGTTCGCTTAGATAACGCTTCCCCCTCCATTCGCCTCCATTGAGCAGCATCTGGTAAATCTTTGCCAGCTCTTCGGCCGTAGAGAACAGGCCTGCATTGCCCGAAACGCCGCCCAGACAGGCTGCCGCCTCATCATACACGTAACCGCACAAATCCTGCCGGCGGAGAAAATCGTTGGTGGCTGTCGGTATGATTTCTTCCTTCGGGTACTTGGAAAGCGGTAGGAACATAGTGCGCAGCAGGCCCATGGGCGCGTAGAACTCTTTGGCCACGTACAAGTCCATGGGAAGTCCCGAAAGCTTTTCGACAACCTGCTGCAAAAGGATGAATCCTACCTGGCTGTATATATAACGCCTGCCTTCGAGGTCGCTCCGTGCGATTTGCTGGAGGATGGTGTTCTTGAAGCTTTTGTTCATCCACATGTCTTCGGCCATGTGCAGGGTGTGGTTGGTTGTCTTTTGTGAAGAGACCAGCCCTTTCTTGAACTTGAAGTCCGAGCAGAAATAGCTGTGTTCGCTTATTCGGGTTTTGTGCCACTGGTCTTCCCAACTTTGCGCATACGGTCCGTGTACGGAGTTGGGGTCTATGGCTTCTATGTAGAAGCGGAGGTGTGGCGGCAGTCCCGATTCGTGCAACAGCAAATCCCGGAGTGTGATGTTGGCCTTGTTTCCGGTACGCATCTGGGGTACGTATTTGGAGATTTTATCGTCCAGATTCAGTTTGCCTTCATCATACAGCTTCATTACGGCCAATACCGTAGCGGCCGACATGGTCAGCGAAGAGAGGTCGAACAAATCGGTCGGGCGTACCGAAGTGGTGTCTTTGTCGGAATGTGTACCGAAACCTTTGTCATACACAGCCTTGCCGTCTTTCAGTACCAAAATGCGGCATCCCGGATACGCTCCTTCCGTCACTCCCTGCCGGGCAAGCCTGTCCACCTGATGCAGGATGTATGATTTCATGCCCAGGTCTTCGGGAATCAGTTTTCCGGGCTTCATGCCGGGCAGGATGTCGCATCCGGCACCGGCCGGGAACGTTCTGCCGACATCGACTGCCAGCCTGCCGCCTGCCGGAACCTGGGCAAACAGCAAATCGGCTACGTATTGCTGCAAGTCGGGTTCCATGGAGTGGGCCAGAATCATTGCGCTCGAGCGGGATACTGCCGGTTCAAGCGTCAGCAGCGGGTAATAATAGGGTGAGAAGAATGTGTAGACTACCGGCATCTGCAACTCCAGACCGTTCAGGAAATCGCCCATCTGGTCGTCGACAAAGAACTTTTCCTTGTTCATGACATTGATAATGACCCGGCGGAAGGAGCGCAGTTTACGGGCCGTCTCCTGCCACCCGGCTTCATCGACAGACTGGGAAAGGTGGAAGGACGTAATCTGCGTATGCTTTTTCAGGGCTTCCACAAAGACGGAGTCCGTTCCTTCCTCGGTCATGCTCAGTACTGCTATGCCTCCCTCTACCGGAGACAGAGGCAGGCTGTTGAAATAGTTGTGTGTCACGGTTATGGCTGCCTGGCGCAACTGCCTGGCCAGCTTCTGCGCCTCTTCCGAGTTGATGCGGAAACTCAGACCGCTGACCTGCAGCTGGCTTTGGGGGGCATTCAGCCCTGCCCGGTGCTTGTAGGCCAGCATCTTGCGGCATCGGGCGTCGAGGTCGGACTCGGACAGCTTGCCAAGCCGGAGCGAATCCAGCAGCACTGCCACTTTGCCCGGGCGGACTACGTAGGCCCAGTCGGCGATGTCCGTCCCTTCCGCAGAGTCATCGAAGACCATGCCCAGTTCGTTAAATTCGCGTTTCATTTCCTGGCGGTAGGCCTGCAACAGCGTTTGGTCTGCAATGCAGGCCAGGGCTTCGTCGCCGGGAAATACGGGAACCCCCGACAGGCAGTCCGACAGCCGCTGTCCGTTGGTCGTAACCAGCAGCGGCGCCACGGCATCCTTGCGGGCCAGATTGGTCAGTATGGCCTGCTCTTCGGCGGTTCCACCCTTGAAAATCAGTCCGCCTACCTTGTACTTCTTTACCAGGTCGCGCACCAGCCTTTTGGTCTGGCGGTCGGCTCGTGCCGGCACGGTTACAACCATTAACTGCCCGGCCTTCTCGTCCACTGTCCATGCGGAGGCGATGGAGTCTGCCCACTGACGGCCTGCGCCGTCCGAAACATCCGATGCGTTTCCCTGCAAGACAGACATTTGCAGCAGAATCAAAATGAATGCAGGCACGCGCAATAAAAAGCTTTTTCTCATGATTGGTTCGTTTAGTTATATTCTGTATATGCCCCTTGTCCAAGGGGAACGGCCGGCGCCTGTTCAGCGTCCCTCTAAGGTCAGCTTCAGTTGGCCGACGTACACCCCGCTTTTGCCCACGTGCATTACCGGTATGCTACGGCCTTCGGCGTTCAGGTACATGGCCGGCTGCTTCATGTAGGTGTGGGTATGTCCGCCCAGCACCACGTCAATGTAGCGTGACGTGGACACCAGGTGGTCGTCATACTCCGTAGAAGGCTCCGCGCCCGGCATGACGCCCAGGTGGGACAGGCAGATGACGACGTCGCATTCCTCCTGCTCCTTCAGCAGGGCGGCCACCTCTTGTGCGGCCGTTGCCGGGTCGCTGTATTTCACACCCTTGCACTTGTCGGACTGCACCAGTCCCTCCAGCTTGGGACCTACGCCCAGTACGCCTATCTTCAGGCCGTTCTTTTCCAGCACGACGTAGGGTTTCACAAGGCCTTCGAGCACCGTGCCCGTCACGTCGTAGTTGGCACAGACCACCGGAAAGTCGGCCATCTTGAACAGCCGTGCCAGGTTCTCCATGCCGAAGTCGAATTCGTGGTTGCCTATGGTCATGGCGTCATAGCCCATCAGGTTCATGGCCTTTATTTCCACTTCGCCTTTGAACATATTATAATAAGGTGTACCCTGCGAGATGTCGCCGCAGTCGAAGAGCAGCATGTCGGGATGTTCCTCGCGGAACTGCTTGACAAAAGCGGTGCGCCTCACGATGCCGCCCATGTTGGCGTTGGGGTCGGCCGTATGGGCCTCGATGGGTTCAATGCGGCTGTGCGTGTCGCTGGTTTGCAGGATAAACAACTGCTTGGTGCGTTGGGCGGACAGGCTCATGGCCGTGCAGGCCAACAGCAGCAACAGGATGTATCTGATTGGTTTCATCTTCTTGTCTGTTTTCGGTTTTCAATATTCCAGTTTCCTTTCTCTTATTTTCCGGCTTTGACCGTAATCCGTCCCTCCAGGGCCGAGGCCACCTTCTTTCCCTCTGCGGTCTGCTTCTCTACGTATTGCAGGAAAAGGTTCCGCAGGGTGGCCCCTTCGGGGCAGTCGCAGCTTTGTGCGTTCAGCAGGGCTGTCATGCCGTCGTTGCCTTCGGCCAGATAGTCGATGGTGGCTACCGAGTAGAGGCGCTCGTCGTCAATGGGGCGTCCGCCAATGGTGGCGTCCAGCAGTTGTCCGTCGGCCGATATTTCCATCTTCACGCCGCTCACTCCCTCGCCGCCACGTGCCGCGATGTTCTGCAGCAGCTGCCGCAGCACATCGCCCGAAAGCGTCAGTACGCAGAGCGAGTTCTCAAAAGGCAATATTTCGTACACATGGCCGTAGGTGATGGTTCCCGCGCTCAGTACGCTGCGCAGTCCGCCTACGTTCACCAGTCCCATGTCGGCCGGAATGCCGATGACCTGTGAACCTGCCTCACGGAGCACGTCGGCCACCAGATTGGAGAGCAGGTCTTCCGGGCGCTTGCTGTCCATGCTCATTTCAGCTTCGCCCACCACGCGTCCCATCACACTGTCCACCGCTGCCTTGTAGGGCTTCAGCATGGCCACCGCTTCCGCGTCGGGGCGGGCGTCCCATGTGCTGTCCATCGCTACGCGGGTGCCCTCTACCTGGGTTACTTCATAGGAATAGCAGGAACCCAAGGTCCATGCTCCGCTCAACAGGAGCCCCCCGATGAGGCTCCGACAAAACTTCTTCATATTCTTGGTTGTTTTTTTTATTCGTGCAAATATACTCCTTCTTTTGAGAATTAGCAGACGGTCATTAAAAAATAATAAATCGGGCCTTGCAAGTTTTTATTTTCGAGGAATCGGGCTTGAATCAGGCCGCCGGAGGAAAGGGAAAAGTCATCCCGGCGCAAACCGCTTACGGATAGTGCGTTGTGTGGAAATGTGAACGGCGGGAGCGGAATGGCTGTGCGGGTCGGGGGCGGTGCTCTTCTTCCGTTTGCAGGACGCTTGCACGGTCCGCGGACGATGCTTGCATGGTCTGCGGACGATGCTTGCATGGTCTGCGGCGGCTGCGGATGACCTCTTTCCGCTGCCCTGCGGGCGGACTTGGCGAGGTGCGCGCTGTGAAATATTGTCCGTGTCAGCTTCCCCCTTGGAGCCGGGTGGCACGGATGCCGGACGGGGGGATAAGGGCGGACCGGAGGTCAATTGTTTTTTGCGGGTGTCGGCTGGCGTCCGTCTGCCGCCTGCCCCTTGCGCAGCCCCTCCTGTGTGCGGCTGGCGGCATTCCGGCGTGCCTGCACAGCCCCTTTGCAGTGTTTTTCCTGAAAATATTTCCTGCATCCGATTTCTTTTTGTTACTTTTGCAATCTATAACAACGAAGAGATGGATACAAATCTGACTACATATAGCTTGTTGAATTCTATTTCTACCCCCGAGGACCTGCGGAAACTGAGCGTAGACCAGCTGCCCCAAGTGTGCAAGGAGCTTAGGCAGGACATCATCGAGGAAGTGTCGCGCAACCCGGGGCACTTTGCCGCCAGTCTGGGGACTGTGGAGCTGACTGTAGCCTTACATTATGTATATAACACCCCCTACGACCGCATTGTGTGGGACGTGGGGCACCAGGCCTACGGGCACAAGATACTGACAGGGCGGCGCGAGGCTTTCTCGACCAACCGCTGCTTCAAGGGCATCCGTCCTTTCCCGTCGCCCGAAGAGAGCGAATACGACACCTTTGTCTGCGGACATGCGTCCAACTCCATTTCGGCGGCATTGGGCATGTCCGTAGCGGCCATGAACAAGGGCGAAAAAGACAGGCATGTGGTGGCCGTCATCGGCGACGGAAGCATGAGCGGCGGACTGGCCTTCGAGGGGCTGAACAACGCTTCGTCCACTCCCAACAACCTGCTCATCATCCTCAACGACAACGACATGTCCATAGACCGCAGCGTGGGGGGCATGAAGCAGTATCTCTTCAATCTGACGACCTCGAACCGCTACAACCAGCTGCGGTTCAAGGTCTCCAAGTTGCTGTTCAAGATGGGCGTGCTGAACGAGGAGCGCCGCAAGGCGCTCATCCGCTTTGCCAACAGCCTGAAGTCGATGGCTGCCCAGCAGCAGAACATCTTCGAGGGGATGAACATCCGATACTTCGGCCCCATAGACGGGCACAACATCAAGAACCTGACGCGGATACTGCACGACATCAAGGACCTGCAGGGTCCTAAGATTCTGCACCTGCACACCATCAAGGGCAAGGGCTTCGAGCCTGCCGAGAAGGACCCGGGCGTCTGGCACGCGCCCGGAAAGTTCAATCCGGACACGGGCGAGCGAATCCTGGCCGATACCAGCCACCTGCCGCCCCTCTATCAGGACGTGTTCGGCGAGACGTTGGTGGAACTGGCCAAGGCCAATCCGCGCATTGTGGGCGTCACGCCCGCCATGCCCACGGGCTGCTCCATGAACAAGCTGATGGAAACCATGCCCGGCCGTGCTTTCGACGTAGGCATTGCCGAAGGACATGCCGCCACCTTCTCGGGAGGCATGGCCAAGGAAGGCCTGCAACCGTTCTGCAACATCTATTCGAGCTTCATGCAGCGGGCCTATGACAATGTGATACACGACATTGCCCTGCTGCGCCTGCCTGTCGTGCTCTGCCTGGACCGTGCCGGCCTGGTGGGCGAGGACGGCCCTACGCATCACGGCGTGTTCGACCTGGCCTACTTCCGTCCCATCCCCAATCTGACCATCGCTTCGCCGATGGACGAATGCGAGCTGCGCCGCCTGATGTACACCGCGCAGCTGCCCGACCGGGGCCCCTTCGTCATCCGCTATCCGCGCGGACGGGGCACGCGGCTGGACTGGCGCTGCCCGCTGGAGGAAGTGCCCGTGGGCAGGGGACGCAGGCTGAAGGAGGGTAAGGACGTGGCTGTGGTCAGCCTGGGCCCTATCGGAAACCTGGCCGCGCAGGCCATTGGCCGGGCCGAAAAGGAGACGGGACTCTCCATTGCCTATTACGACCTGCGTTTCCTGAAGCCGCTGGACGAGGAACTGCTGCACGAAGTGGGAAGCCGCTTCGCCCATGTCGTCACGGTGGAGGACGGCGTGCTGAAGGGGGGCATGGGCAGTGCCCTGCTGGAGTTCATGGCCGACAACGGCTATACGCCTCAGGTAAGGCGCATCGGTGTGCCCGACCGGTTTGTGGAACACGGCACGATACAGCAGCTGTACCGTCTGTGCGAAATGGACGAAGAAGGAATCTATAAAGTATTGACCTCTATCAACCAGAAGAAGTGAAGATAATCATTGCCGGTGCCGGCGCAGTAGGCACACATTTGGCCAAGCTGTTGTCCCGCGAAAAGCAGGACATCATCTTGATGGACGACAACGAGGAGCGTCTGAGCACGCTCAGCTCCAATTTCGACCTGATGACCGTTACGGCTTCTCCCACCTCCATCACCGGACTGAAGGAAGTGGGGGCGGGCGAAGCGGACCTGTTCATAGCCGTCACGCCCGACGAGAGCCGCAACATGACGGCCTGTATGCTGGCCAACAACCTGGGAGCGGAAAAGACCGTGGCCCGCATAGACAATTACGAGTACCTCCTGCCCAAGAACAAGGAGTTCTTCAAGAAACTGGGCGTTGATTCGCTCATCTATCCCGAAATGCTGGCGGCCAAGGAGATTGTCTCCTCCGTCCGCATGAGCTGGGTGCGCCAGTGGTGGGAGTTCTGCGGCGGGGCGCTGATACTGATAGGCGCCAAGATGCGCGAGAAAGCCGAGATACTGGATGTGCCCCTCTACAAGCTGGGCAGTCCCGAACTGCCCTATCACGTGGTGGCCATCAAGCGGGGAGGGGAGACCCTGATTCCCCGCGGCGAGGACGCCATCCAGCTGCACGACATCGTCTATTTTACGACGACCCGCAAATATGTGCCCTACATCCGCAAGATTACCGGCAAGGAAAACTATGCCGACGTGCGCAACGTGATGATTATGGGCGGAAGCCGCATTGCCGTCCGCACGGCACAGTACGTCCCCGACTACATGCAGGTGAAGATTGTGGACAATGACCTGGCCCGCTGCAACCGGCTGACCGAACTGCTGGACGACAAGACCATGATTATCAACGGCGACGGCCGCGACATGGACTTGCTGGTGGAAGAAGGGCTGAAGAACACGGAGGCTTTCGTGGCCCTGACCGGCAATTCGGAAACGAACATCCTGGCCTGTCTGGCCGCCAAGCGCATGGGCGTCAGCAAGACGGTGGCCGAGGTGGAGAACATTGACTACATCGGCATGGCCGAGAGCCTGGACATCGGCACCGTCATCAACAAGAAAATGATTGCCGCCAGCCACATCTACCAGATGATGCTGGATGCCGACGTGAGCAACGTGAAGTGCCTGACCTTTGCCAATGCCGATGTGGCGGAATTCACCGTGAAGCCCGACTCCAAGATAACCAAACATCCCGTCAAGGACCTGGGCCTGCCCAAAGGCACCACCATCGGAGGACTCATCAGGCAGGGCGAGGGCGTCGTGGTGACGGGTAACACGCTGATACAGCCCGGCGACCATGTCGTGGTGTTCTGTCTGAGCATGATGATAAAGAAAATAGAGAAATTCTTCAGCTGAGCATGATAAACTTCAAGACCATCATACGGATTATCGGCATCCTGCTTCTGCTCGAAACGGTCATGCTGCTGGTGTGCTCGGGCATATCCTTTTATTATCAGGACAAGGCCTTGATGGATTTCTGGGTGTCGGCCGGCATTACGGCCGGAGTCGGCATACTCCTGTTCGCGCTGGGCAAGGGTGGAGACCGACAGCTCACCCGCCGTGACGGCTATGTGCTGGTCAGCCTGGCCTGGATTGCATTTTCGTTTTTCGGCATGCTCCCTTTCTACATAAGTGGTTATATCCCCAATGTCACCAATGCTTTTTTTGAGACCATGTCCGGCTTTACCAGCACGGGCGCAACCATACTGGACAATATCGAGGCGTTGCCCCAGGGCCTGCTCTTCTGGCGGAGCATGACGCAATGGATAGGCGGTTTGGGAATCATTATGTTTACGATTGCCGTGCTGCCCATATTCGGCGTCAGCGGCCTGCAGGTCTTTGCGGCCGAATCCAGCGGCCCTACCCACGACAAGGTGCATCCCCGCATAGGCATCACTGCCAAGTGGATTTGGAGCATCTATACCGGCATCACGTGCCTGCTTGTTGTCCTGCTGATGCTGGGCGGCATGAACTGGTTCGACAGTATTTGCCACGCTTTTGCCACTACCGGCACGGGCGGCTTTTCGACGAAGCAGGCCAGCATCGCCTACTATCATTCGCCTTACATCGAATATGTCATTTCCATCTTCATGTTCATTTCGGGCATCAACTTTACGCTGATTCTGCTGTTTGTCAATCGGAAATTCAAGAAATTCATTTGCGATGCGGAACTGAAATGGTATTTCTGCTCGGTATTGCTGTTTACAGGCCTCATTACCGTTGTGCTTCGCTACACCAGCCCGATGGGGCTTGAAGAGGCTTTCCGGAAGTCCTTGTTCCAGGTCGTGTCCCTTCACACCTCGACCGGCTTTGCTACCGACGACTACATGCTTTGGGCGCCTGTCACGTGGGGCATGCTGACCATCGTGATGCTGATAGGAGCCTGTGCCGGCAGCACGACAGGAGGCATGAAGTGCATCCGCATGGTCATTCTGGGCAAGGTGGCAAAAAATGAATTCAAGCACATCCTCCATCCCAATGCGGTATTGCCGGTGCGCATCAACAAGCAGGTGCTCCCTCCTTCTATCATTTCTACGGTGTTGGCATTCAGCTTTATCTATCTGGCTATTGTGATTGTCAGCGTGTTGCTGATGATGCTGATGGGAGTCGGCGCCGAAGAGTCGATAGGGTGTGTCGTGTCCAGCATCGGCAACATGGGGCCGGGATTGGGAGAAACCGGACCGGCCTATTCGTGGAACGCGTTGCCCGCTGCGTCCAAGTGGTTGCTGTCGCTTCTCATGTTGCTGGGCCGTTTGGAATTGTTCACCATCCTCCTGCTTTTTACGCCCGATTTCTGGAAAAGGAATTGACGAAGGTAAAAAAAGTGCTAAATATTGCGCATTTTGTAAATTCCGCCCAACAAAATGCACAATATTTATTATACCTTTGCAGCACAAAAGGAAAAGCGAGTTTTGGTTGTATGAAAGAATGTTTCAAATATCTGATGATAATCCTGCTGGCCGTATGCCTGCACGAAGGTGTAGCCGATACGTCCGCTGCCACTCGCACCACTCACTTACAACATGTTGCAGGCACATGCCTGACACAAGCTCCCACTCCCCAACAGAACCTCCGCAGATATTACAGCCTTGTCCAGAGGATGTCTCTCTGCACGGAAACAACAATCTCTACCCAAGTACCCGAGAAGGCTTATCGGCTGATACCTACGGAATATATACAGCAGGGACAGACGGAACGCGCCCTTGCCTGCGGCTCGCGTCCGGCCTATAGCGGACCCGAACCGGCCTATCCGCCGGACCGTTATGTCTACGGGCTGGAGGAAATCATTATATAGATAGAAAGGGACTGCTGTTCCCTGTCTTTAAATGGCAAGCCCCTGTGACGGGCCTTGTCCATGAGATACCGATTGGCGTCCGGAGGGATGCCAGACGGTGAATATTGTTTTATCCGGAAAAATAACTGTTAAATATAAACAAGACGGATTTATGAGTTTTACAATGTTGGTAGCCGTCATCCTGACGGCAATCATTTTTGTCGGTGTGGTCATTGCTCTATCCAACGCGATAGCGCCACACTCGTACAATGAACAGAAGATGGAGCCCTATGAATGCGGTATTCCTACACGAGGACGTTCGTGGATGCAATTCCGCGTAGGCTATTACTTGTTTGCCATCCTTTTCTTGATGTTTGAGGTGGAGACGGTGTTCCTCTTTCCTTGGGCGGTAGTGACACGCCAGTTGGGAATGGGAGGTTTGCTGGGCATTCTGTTTTTCCTGTTCATTTTGATTCTGGGCTTGGCATACGCCTGGAGGAAAGGAGCGCTGCAATGGAAATAAAAGGAAAACCGAAAATAAAGTCAATCCCCTACGAAGAGTTTCAGGACAATGAAACGCTGGAGAAGCTGGTGGCGCAGATGAACGAAGGTCGCACCAACGTGGTGCTGGCCCGTTTGGACGACCTGGTGGACTGGGGACGCAGCAACTCGTTGTGGCCGTTGACTTTCGCTACCAGTTGTTGCGGTATCGAGTTTATGGCCGTTTGTGCCGCCCGTTACGACATTGCCCGCTTCGGTTTTGAAGTGACGCGTAACAGCCCCCGTCAGGCGGACGTGATTCTGGTGAGCGGTACCATAACTAACAAAATGGCTCCTGTTCTCAAGCGGCTCTACGACCAGATGGCCGATCCGAAGTATGTGGTGGCTGTGGGCGGATGTGCCGTGAGCGGCGGACCCTTCCGGAAGTCCTATCACGTGGTGCAGGGTGTGGACCAAATTATCCCTGTGGATGTTTATGTGCCGGGTTGTCCTCCACGTCCTGAGGCTTTCCTTTATGGTATGATGCAATTGCAGCGGAAAGTGAAGATGGAAAAATTCTTCGGAGGAATCAATCGAAAAAAAAGTAGAAAATAAAGATTGAAGAAACAATAGGTTGGGGAAATGGCTGATGCAAACTATCCTTTTTCCTATATTCTTCATTCTTAATATTTATAATTTTTAAAATTGATGGAACAGACAAATCTCTATATAGCAGAGCCCGCCGGGCTGCACGAATTGATGCGCAGCCTGCGCTACGAACAGAAAATGGACTTCTTGGAAAGTCTGACGGGCATGGACTGGGGAGAACGGAAGGATGATGACTCGCCGGATGCCTTGAGAGGGCTGGGTGTGGTCTATCACCTGGAGTCGACCGAAACAGGAAGGCGTGCGGTGGTAAAGTGCGCTACTGAGAATCGCGAGAATCCGCAACTGCCCTCCGTGACCGACCTTTGGCGTGGAGCCGAGCTGCCCGAACGTGAGGTATACGATTTTTATGGCATAACTTTTGGCGGTCATCCGGACATGCGCCGTCTTTTCCTCCGGACTGATTGGGTGGGATGGCCGATGCGTAAGGATGATGATCCTGCTGCACAAAATCCACTTCGTATGGATAACGAGCCTACCGTGGACACTACCCGCCAAATGGAGATACGCGAGGACGGAACCATCACCGAGGAAGTGAAGACTCTTTTCGGTGACGAGGAATATGTGGTGAACATCGGTCCGCAGCATCCGGCTACCCACGGTGTGTTGCGCTTCCGCGTCTCGCTCGAGGGTGAGAACATCCACAAGATAGACGTGAACTGCGGCTATATCCATCGAGGCATTGAAAAGATGAACGAAAGTCTGACTTATCCGCAGACACTGGCCTTGACAGACCGTCTGGACTATCTGGGTGCCATGCAGAACAGACATGCACTGTGCATGTGCATTGAAAAGGCCATGGGTGTGGAGGTAAGCGAGCGTGTACAGTACATCCGTACCATCATGGACGAACTGCAACGCATCGATTCGCACATCCTGTTTTTCTCCTGTCTCTGCCAGGACTTGGGAGCCACGACGGCTTTCCTGTATGGATTCCGCGACCGCGAGAAGGTGCTGGACATCTTTGAGGAAACCTGCGGCGGACGGCTCATCCTGAACTACAACACCATTGGAGGTGTTCAGGCCGACATCCATCCCAACTTCGTGAAGCGTGTGAAGGAGTTCATTCCTTATATGCGTAAGAATCTGAAAGAATACCACGACATCTTTACGGGTAACATCATAGCCCGCCAGCGTCTGCAAGGTATCGGTATGCTGAGCCGCGAGGATGCTATCTCTTTCGGTGCTACGGGCGGTACGGGCCGTGCCAGCGGATGGGCTTGCGACGTGCGCAAGCGCATGCCGTACGCTGCTTACGACAAAGTCCAGTTCAAGGAGATTGTCCGTACCGAGGGTGACTGCTTTGCCCGTTACATGGTGCGCATGGACGAGATTCTGGAGAGTCTCAGCATCATTGAACAACTGATAGACAACATTCCCGAAGGGCCTTATCAGGAAAAGATGAAGCCTATTATCCGTGTGCCCGAAGGCAGCTGGTATGCCGCTGTTGAGGGTAGCCGAGGAGAGTTCGGCGTTTATCTGGAGAGCCGCGGTGACAAGACTCCTTACCGTTTGCACTACCGTTCTACAGGATTGCCGCTGGTAGGAGCTATAGACACCATTACGCGCAACGCCAAGATTGCCGACCTTATAGCCATTGGCGGTACATTGGATTACGTGGTGCCTGACATTGACCGATGATAAGAAAGGAACATGGAACGTTGATGTGGCTTTACTGGCGGCGCAAATCCTGTTTTACGTCTTGTAGGTTTTCAATTTTCCATGATGCGACTTTCAGTTTATTAGATTTCAACTTTCAATTTCCAACTTTCAATTTAAAGAAATGTTTGACTTTAGTATTGTAACAAACTGGATACACCAAATGCTCACCTCGGTGATGCCCGAAGGACTGGCCATCTTTATCGAGTGTGTAGCCGTAGGCGTGTGCATCGTCCTGATGTATGCCATTTTGGCCATTGTGCTCATCTACATGGAACGTAAGGTTTGCGCCTTCTTCCAATGTCGGTTGGGTCCCATGCGTGTGGGCCCCGGAGGAAGCATCCAGGTTATCAGCGACGTGCTGAAGATGCTCACCAAGGAAATCTTCACTCCAAACGGAGTGGACAAACCGCTCTATAACCTGGCTCCCTACATGATTCTGCTGGCCTCATTCCTTACATTTGCTTGCTTGCCTATGAATAAGGGCTTGGAAGTGCTGGACTTTAACGTTGGCATATTCTTCCTGCTGGCTGCGTCAAGCATCGGCGTAGTAGGTATTCTGCTGGCCGGATGGAGTTCTAACAACAAGTTTTCGTTGATTGGTGCCATGCGTAGCGGCGCACAGATTGTCAGTTATGAGCTGTCTGTCGGGACCAGCATCCTGACAATGGTTGTGCTGGCTGGAACCATGCAGATTTCTCATTTAGTAGAAGGACAAACCGACGGATGGCTCATCTTTAAAGGACATATTCCTGCTGTCATCGCTTTCATCATCTACTTGATTGCAGGCAATGCGGAGTGTAACCGTGGCCCCTTTGACTTGCCCGAGGCTGAAAGCGAATTGACCGCAGGTTACCACACGGAATACAGTGGTATGCACTTCGGTTTCTTCTACCTGGCTGAATATCTTAACCTGTTCATCGTTTCGGCCATTGCGGCTACAGTCTTCCTGGGCGGATGGATGCCGCTCCACATCGGCGGGCTGGACGGCTTCAATATGGTGATGGACTACATTCCCGGTTTCGTCTGGTTCTTTGCCAAGTCCTTCTTCGTGGTATTCCTGATGATGTGGATGCGCTGGACGTTCCCCCGTTTACGAATCGACCAGATTCTGACACTGGAATGGAAATACCTGATGCCCATCTCGCTGGTAAACCTGCTGCTGATGGCTGTATGTACCGCCTTGGGATGGCACTTCTGATGTAACGAACAATGACAAACAGCTATTGAACAATATGGAAGAAAAACAATCATATTTAGGAGGGATAGTCCGGGCCATAGGCAGCCTGGGTACCGGACTTAAGACTACCATGCGTGAGTTCTTCACGCCCAAAGTCACTGAACAGTATCCCGAAAACCGCAAAAAACTGCAAATGTTCGACCGTTTCCGCGGGACGTTGACCATGCCTCATGACGAGAACGGCCAAAACCGTTGCGTGGCTTGCGGACTGTGTCAAATGGCTTGTCCCAACGACACCATTCATATTACCAGCCGGACGGTGGAGACACCCGAAGGCAAGAAGAAGAAGGTACTGGTGAAGTACGAGTACAATCTGGGCTCGTGCATGTTCTGCCAGCTCTGCGTCAATGCCTGTCCGCACGACGCCATTACCTTCGACCAGAACTTTGAGCACGCCGTATTCGACCGTTCCAAACTGATTCTGACCCTGAACCGTACGGATGGCAGCGACGAGCAGACTAACCATCAACCACTAACCACTGAATAAATATGGAACTGACTCTTGAAACAGTAGTATTCTATTTTCTGGCGGCCTTCATCACCGTGTTCTCCATTCTTACGGTGACCACCAACCGCATGGTGCGTTCGGCCACCTATCTGCTGTTCGTGCTCTTCGGCACGGCCGGCATTTATTTCCTGTTGGGTTATACCTTCTTGGGATCTGTGCAGATTATGGTTTATGCAGGAGGCATCGTGGTGCTCTACGTGTTCTCCATCCTGCTGACCAGCGGCGAGGGTGACCGTACCGTCAAGTTGAAGCGAAGCAAGTTCCTGGCCGGACTGGGAGCTACGGCGGGCGGAGCCGTCATTGTGCTGTTCATTACGTTGAAGCACAAATTCCTGGTCACCAGCGACCTCCGTCCTTTGGAAGTAACCATAGAAAACATCGGCAGTCACATGCTGAGCGGCGAGAAGTACGGCTATCTGCTGCCTTTTGAGGCTGTCAGTGTCTTGCTGCTGGCCTGCATCGTGGGCGGACTGCTCATTGCGAGAAAGAGATAAATGTTTGATTTAAGTTTTAGTTTTTGAGTTTTTAAGTTTTTGAGTTTTTGAGTTGATGAGCTTTGCCAACTCAAGGACTCGGAATCCCCAAAGAACTGAACCCCCAAAAACTGACCCTCAAAAACTAATCAACTCAAGAACTTAAAAACTCAAAAACTTAAAAACTCAAAAACTTACAACTTATGATACACATGGAATACTATCTGGTGGTTTCGGCCATCATGTTCTTTGCCGGCATCTACGGGTTCTTTACCCGCCGCAACACGCTGGCCATTCTGATTTCCATCGAACTGATACTGAACGCCACGGACATTAACTTCGCCGTGTTCAACCGTTTCCTGTTCCCCGACGGGCTGGAGGGCTACTTCTTCTCCCTGTTCTCCATCGCCATCTCGGCAGCCGAAACGGCCATTGCCATTGCCATCATGATTAACATCTACCGCAATATCCGCAGCATCCAGGTGAACAGACTGGAGGAGATGAAGTGGTAATTCTCAGGTAGTAGGCTTGGGGCGCAGGAACAAGCGGACAACTGCCTGCTCCTGACTTCGAGCCATGTAAAACAGAAATTAAAACAATAAAACAGATATGGAACTGACAATTCTTATTCTCCTCCTTCCATTCCTCTCTTTCCTTACGTTGGGAATTGGGGGCAAATGGATGACGCACCGCACGGCAGGACTCATCGGCACGGTGGTGCTGGGTGCAGTGACTGCGCTGTCCTACTTCACCGCCTGGAGCTACTTCAGCGCTCCGCGGCTGGCCGACGGGACGTATGCCACGCTGATGCCCTACAACTTCCGCTGGCTGCCCTTCACCGAGAGCCTGAGCATCGACCTGGGCATTCTGCTCGACCCCATCTCGGTAGTGATGCTCATCGTCATCTCCACCGTCAGCCTGATGGTTCACATTTATTCCTTCGGCTACATGAAGGGCGAGCGGGGCTTCCAGCGCTACTACGCTTTCCTGTCGCTCTTCACCATGTCCATGCTGGGACTGGTGGTAGCCACGAACATCTTCCAGATGTACCTGTTCTGGGAGCTGGTGGGCGTGTCTTCCTACCTGCTCATCGGGTTCTACTATACCAAACCTGCCGCCATCGCCGCCTCGAAGAAGGCGTTCATCGTGACGCGTTTTGCCGACCTGGGCTTCCTTGTCGGCATCCTGGTGTATGGCTACTACGCAGGCACCTATACCTTCACGCCCGATGAAATGACGCTGATGAAGGGCGGCGCCATGCTGCCGCTGGCCCTGGGGCTGATGTTCATTGGCGGTGCGGGCAAGAGCGCCATGTTCCCCCTGCACATCTGGCTGCCCGACGCCATGGAAGGCCCGACGCCCGTCAGCGCCCTCATCCATGCTGCCACGATGGTGGTGGCGGGTGTCTACCTGGTGGCCCGCATGTTCCCGCTGTTCATTGCCTATGCGCCCGACACGCTCCATATCGTTGCCTACGTAGGTGCTTTCACCGCCTTCTATGCAGCTTCGGTGGCCTGCGTGCAGAGTGACATCAAGCGCGTGCTGGCCTTCTCCACCATTTCGCAGATAGGTTTCATGATGGTGGCCCTCGGCGTATGTACCTCGACCAATCCGCACGAAGGCGGCCTGGGCTACATGGCCGGCATGTTCCACCTCTTCACGCACGCCATGTTCAAGGCCCTGCTCTTCCTCGGCGCGGGCAGCATCATCCACGCCGTCCACAGCAACGAGATGTCGGCCATGGGAGGTCTGCGCAAGTACATGCCCATTACACACTGGACGTTCCTCATCGCCTGTCTGGCCATTGCGGGCATCCCGCCGTTCTCGGGCTTCTTCTCCAAGGACGAGATACTGACTGCCTGCTTCCAGTTCAGCCCCGTGATGGGATGGGTGATGACCGTGATTGCCGGCATGACGGCCTTCTACATGTTCCGCCTTTACTTCGGCATCTTCTGGGGTAAGGAGAACAAGGAGCTGCACGCCGAGCACAAGCCGCACGAAAGCCCGCTGAACATGACCTTCCCGCTGATGTTCCTGGCCGCCGTTACCGTAGTGGCAGGCTTCATCCCCTTCGGCCACCTGGTTTCGGCCGACGGACAAGCCTACAACATCCACCTCGACTGGACGGTAGCCGGCACAAGCATCGTCGTAGCTGCCCTGGCCATCGCCATTGCCACTCCGATGTATCTGTACGAACGCCAGCCCCTGGCCGACGCCCTGCAACGCCGCTTCCGCGGCCTGTGGACGGCAGCCTACCACCGCTTCTACATCGACGAGATTTATCAGTTCATCACCCACAAGATTATCTTCGGCTGCATCTGCCGCCCCATTGCCTGGTGGGACCGCCACGTGGTGGACGGGTTCTTCAACTTCCTGGCCTGGGGTGCCGACGCTACGAGCGACGAGATTCGCGGCCTGCAGAGCGGACGCATCCAGCAGTATATGTTTGTGTTCCTGCTGGGCGCGCTGGTGCTGATTCTGATTCTTTTGTAGGCCTGGCCTCGTTCCCCTCTTTCAAAGAGAGGGGAAAGAATTGAAAGAGAATATGCAAGACTATAAATATACATTAATATATTAACCCTAAAAACAATACTCCCCGCCTCCCCTCTCTTTGGGAGAGGGGCCGGGGGAGAGGCTTTTGATTATGAACTTCTTATCCTTATTCGTCCTGATTCCCCTGCTGATGCTTCTCGGCCTCTGGCTGGCGCGCGGCATCGGCCAGATACGCGCCGTGATGGTGACGGGAGCTTCGGCCCTGCTTGCCCTGTCGGCGGTGCTCACCGTGATGTATCTCAATGCCCGCCACGCGGGCGCAACGGACGAGATGCTGTTCTGTGCCGACATGGCCTGGTATCCCGCCCTCAACATCCACTACTCCGTAGGCGTTGACGGCATTTCGGTGGCCATGCTGCTGCTTTCGGCCATCATCGTCTTTACGGGTACCTTCGCCTCCTGGCGCCTCCAGCCGCTGACGAAGGAGTACTTCCTGTGGTTCACGTTCCTGTCTTTGGGCGTGTTCGGGTTCTTCATCTCTACGGACCTTTTCACCATGTTCATGTTCTACGAAGTGGCCCTGATTCCGATGTACCTGCTCATCGGCGTATGGGGTTCGGGCCGTAAGGAATACTCCGCCATGAAGCTGACGCTGATGCTGATGGGTGGCTCCGCCTTCCTGCTCATCGGTATTCTGGGCATCTACTACGGCAGCGGCGCCACGACCATGAACCTGCTGGAGATTGCCTCGCTGCACAACATCCCCATCGAGCAGCAGCGCATCTGGTTCCCGCTCACCTTCCTGGGCTTCGGCGTGCTGGGCGCCCTGTTCCCCTTCCACACCTGGAGCCCCGACGGTCATGCCTCGGCCCCGACGGCCGTGTCCATGCTCCACGCCGGCGTACTGATGAAGCTGGGAGGCTACGGCTGCTTCCGCATCGCGATGTATCTGATGCCTGAGGCTGCCAACGAGCTGGGTTGGATATTCCTGGTGCTGACGGGCATTTCGGTGGTTTACGGTGCCTTCTCGGCCTGCGTGCAGACCGACCTGAAGTACATCAACGCCTACTCCTCCGTGAGCCACTGCGGACTGGTGCTCTTCGCCATCCTGATGATGAACCAGACGGCCTGCACGGGCGCCGTGCTCCAGATGCTGAGCCACGGCCTGATGACAGCCCTCTTCTTCGCCCTCATCGGCATGATTTACGGACGCACCCACACCCGTGACGTCCGCGAGCTGTCGGGGCTGATGAAAATCATGCCCTTCCTCTCCGTGTGCTACGTCATTGCCGGTCTGGCCAACCTGGGCTTGCCCGGTCTGAGCGGCTTCGTGGCCGAGATGACCATCTTCAACGGCGCCTTCCAGCACGCTGACGTGTTCCACCGCACGTGGACGGTCATTGCCTGCTGCAGCATCGTCATCACGGCGGTCTACATCCTGCGGCTGGTGGGCAAGATACTTTACGGAACCTGCACCAACAAGCACCACCTGACGCTGACCGACGCCACGTGGGACGAACGCACGGCCGTCATCATCCTCATTGTCTGCGTGGCTGCCCTGGGTATGGCTCCCTGGTGGATCAGCGGCATGATTGGTGAAAGCGTGCTGCCGATTGTCTCTGCTTTCTGACAGCAGTCCTGTGATTACAGAATTCTTCATTTTTCATTCTTAATATTTCATTGAAAAAATGGATTATACTCAATTTTTACTGATGAAAGAAGAGTTGTCGCTGATAGCGGTCATTGTCATCCTCTTCATTGCCGACCTCTTCATGAGTCCCGACGCACACAAACAGGACGGGAAGCCTGTGCTGAACACCATGCTGCCCGTCATCCTGCTGCTGGTACACACGCTCATCACCATCGTCCCCGGTCCCGAGGCCGAGGCCTTCGGCGGCATGTATCACAACACCCCCATACAGAGCATCGTGAAGTCCATCCTGAGTGTAGGCACCCTGATTGTCTTCCTGATGGCCCATCAATGGATGCGCCTGCCGGACACCAGCATCAAGCAGGGTGAGTTCTACTTCCTTACCCTCTGCACGCTGCTGGGCATGTACCTGATGATTTCCGCCGGCCACTTCCTCATGTTCTTCATCGGACTGGAGACGGCCAGCGTCCCCATGGCCGCGCTGGTGGCCTTCGACAAGTACCGCCATCACTCGGCCGAGGCAGGCGCCAAGTACATCCTGGCCGCCCTCTTCTCCAGCGGTCTGCTGCTTTACGGTATTTCGCTCATCTACGGCACTACGGGTACCCTCTACTTTGCCGACCTGCCTGCCCGTCTCGACGGCAATCCCATGCAGGTGATGGCCCTCGTGTTCTTCCTTTCGGGCATGGGCTTCAAGATTTCACTGGTGCCCTTCCACCTTTGGACGGCCGACGTCTACCAGGGTGCGCCCAGTACGGTGACCGCTTACCTGAGCGTCGTTTCCAAAGGCGCAGCCGCCTTCGTGCTGATGACGACCCTCTATAAGGTCTTCGCTCCGATGGTGGCCTGGTGGGAAGAAGCCCTCTGGTGGCTCATCGTGGCCTCCATCACGCTGGCCAACCTCTTCGCCCTGCGCCAGCAGAACCTGAAGCGTCTGATGGCCTTCTCCAGCATCTCGCAGGCGGGCTATCTGATGTTGGGTCTCATGGGCGGCTCGCAGCAGGGCATGACCTCGCTCGTCTACTACCTGCTGGTCTATCTGCTGGCCAATCTCTGCGTCTTTACCGTCATTACCGTGATGGCCATGCGTCGCCGCTACACGCTGGACGACTACAACGGCCTCTATGCCACCAATCCGCGCATTGCCTTTGTGATGACCCTGTCGCTGTTCTCGCTGGCGGGCATTCCGCCGTTTGCCGGCTTCTTCTCGAAGTTCTTCATCTTCGCGGCCGCCTTCCACGGCGGGTTCCACCTGCTGGTGTTCATCGCCCTGGTCAACACGGTGCTGTCCCTCTACTACTACCTGAAGATAGTGAAGGCCATGTACATCAATCCTTCCGAGCAGCCGGCCGCCCCCTTCCGCAGCGACCGCTATACGCGTGCCGGCCTGGTGCTCTGTACGCTGGGCATCGTGGCACTCAGCATAGCCAGCATCGTCTACGAGTCCATAGACCGCTTCACCTTCGGCATGTAGGCCGCTGAAGGATGACCGTGCGGACGGTACATCCATCAAGATACAGTCAACGCGTAACGCGGATTTCATTTTTAGTTGGGACTTTTTCCCGGTTGTCCTTTCCTTTGGGACAACCTGTCAACTGAAAAATGAAATCCGCGTTACGCGTTTCCGTGATTCTCCTTGCATTTCAAGGCCGGTCTTGGAATCGGTACGGGGGTGCGAAACGGGGTGTTTGCGCCCCGCTTGTCGGACGCTTGCACGGCTCGCGGACGACGCTTGCACGGTCTGCGGACGATGCTTGCACGGTCCGCGGACGATGCTTGCACGGTCCGTGGACGATGCTTGCATGGTCTGACGGCTGATTGTCAGGCCGGTAGAATCCCGATATGCCTTGCCGTCTTGCCTCTTTTTTTATAGGCGATGCCGGAATCAAAAGCCTGAACTGTGAAATCGGAAATCAGAACTCTGAAATCACAAATCCGCAATCTCCGCCGCCTGTTTCCACGGGTATTCCCCGTCGTTCGGTTGCGGCGCTCCGGGCGTGCTCCGTCCCGTGCGGATGTAGCGCTCCAGCAGGCGCCGCAGGCTGTCGGCCTGTTGCGGATAGAGGTCCTGCACGTTGCGTGCTTCGGTGGGGTCGGCCTCCATGTCGTAGAGCTGGATGGCGGGCAGCGAGTCCAGTGCGGCCGTATCGGCAGGCGTCGGCCAGCTCCATCCGCCCGAACCGCCCGAGAGCAGCAGCTTCCACTTTCCCTGCCGGACGGCAAACTGTCCGTCGATGGAGTGGTGGATGGTGGCCTCGCGGATGGGAGCCACCTCGGTTGTGGACCGGATGGCCGGCAGCAGGCTGTAGCTGTCCTCGCCCTCCGTGTCCTTCAGTCGGTAGCCGCAGATGTCGGCCAGGGTGGCGTAGAAGTCTGTCAGGCACACCGTCTGCTCCACCGTGTGCGGCTTGGCTCCCTGGGACCAGCGCAGGATGCAGGGAATGCGGTGCCCGCCGTCGTAGAGGTCGGCCTTGTGTCCGCGGTAGATGGAGTTGGGGTGATGGCCCAGCGCCTCCATCTCCTCAATGCCCGCTGCGGGGCTGCAGCCGTTGTCCGTGGTGAAGACCACGATGGTGTTCGCTGCCTTTCCTCCGCGTTCCACGGCCTCCATCACGCGGCCCACCATGGCGTCGACCATCAGCACAAAGTCACCGTATTCGCCTATTCCCGACTTCCCGCGGAACTCTTCCGTGGGCAGGATGGGCGTGTGCGGGGCGGGCAGGGGCAGGTAGAGGAAGTAGGGCCGGTCCTGCTTCGAGTGTTCTTCGATGTAGCGGCACGCCCGGTCAATGAGTTCGGGCAGCACCTGTTCGTGGTGGAAGTCGGGCGCCGTGGGCCCCTTGCGCCACCACCCGAAGCGGGTCCGTCCGGCCGTCACCGTGTCCGGCACGGCGGTGGGCAACCGGTTCTCCACGTAGACGTAGGGCGGCATGTCCAGCGAGCCGCAGAAGCCGAAGAAGTAGTCAAATCCGCGGTCGGCGGGCCCGTTGGCTATGGGCTTGGTGTAGTCCACGCTGTCCTTCCCGCGTTCCACTCCGGGCCAGTCCCATCCCAGGTGCCACTTGCCGATGGCGGCGGTGGTGTAGCCCTGCCTGCGCAGCATGGAGCCCAACGTCTCCCGCTCCGGCGGTATGATGCCCGCCGAATATCCGTAGAGCACGTCACACTTCAGTTCCGAGCGCCAGTTGTAGCGCCCTGTCAGCAACCCGTAACGAGTAGGGGTGCTGACGGACGAACTGGAGTGGGCATCGGTGAACACCACGCCTTCCGCCGCCAGGCGGTCTATGCAGGGGGTGGCGAGGCGTGAGTTGCTGTCCAGGCAGGAGACATCTCCATAGCCCATGTCGTCGGCAAGTATCAGTACTACGTTGGGATGCTGGCGCTCTCCGCTACAGGCGGAGCAGATACAGGCCAGCGTAAGAGGAAGCACATGTGTTTTCATGATGTATAAGATTGATGGTTTATTGTTTCTGCTTCCGGGCTAAAGATAAACATTTTTTTAGGAAGAACCTTCTCTTGGCGGAATTAAAATAACGCATGTTTTCAAAAGGTATAAAGTCGGAGGCATGCAGACAGGAAAAAAGTTTCAAAAGTTGTTTGGACAACGAAACCAAAAGTTTCAGATTATTTTCATTTGTTGAAACCATCGGTTTCATTGAATGAAACTACCGGTTTCATAGCTTGAAACTACTGGTTTCATAGCTTGAAACTCTTAGTTTCAACAAAGGAAACCGTTTTGCATGCTTTGAGATAGGAAACAGAGATTGGAGACAGCCTGCGGAAAAAATATCTGTTTTTAATGTTGCGGGCTTCTATGCACTGACTTAATTCCGCCAACGCGTGGAGAGAAATCTTCATCTTCCGTTCTTCATTCTTCATCCAAAATGTTTCCTTTCTTCTTTGAATCGCCTATCTTTGCAAAAGTAGAAAAACGTTGTGCTTATGAAATATCCCATCGGAATACAGAGTTTTGACCGTATCGTCGAAGAAGGTTATGTTTATGTAGACAAGACAGACCAGATTTATAACCTGACACACGAAGGCAGCATCTATTTTCTGAGCCGCCCGCGCCGCTTCGGAAAGAGCCTGCTGGTGTCCACGCTGAAGAACTACTTCCTGGGCCGAAAGGAACTGTTCAGGGGGCTTGCCATCGAGGCGAAGGAAACGGAATGGGCTGCATATCCGGTATTCCATGTGGATTTCAACGGTTCGGACTTCACGCAGGCGGGTGTCCTGGAAAAACGGTTGAACGGCTATGTGTCCGATTGGGAGCAGGCTTACGGTCTGGCCTCCAACCGGGATATGCTGGATTTGGGAGGCCGTTTCGTCAAAGTGCTTGAAGCTGCTCACAGACAGACGGGCCGCCGTGCCGTGGTGCTCATCGACGAATACGACAAGCCCATTCTGGACGTGCTGGACGTTAATGCCGAGTTGGAGGAACGTCACCGCAACGTGCTGAAAGGGTTTTACTCCGTGTTCAAGGGTGCGGACGAACACCTGCGTTTTGTCCTGCTGACGGGTGTGACGAAGTTCTCTCAGGTGAGCGTGTTCAGCGGCTTCAACCAGCCGAAGGACATCAGCATGGACGCCCGCTTTGAAGCCTTGTGCGGCATCACGCAGGAAGAAATCGAGCGCTACTTCCCCCGGCCCATCGCCGACATGGCCGGGGAATACCGATGCACGCCGGAGGAGATGAAGCAACGCCTGAAGGAACACTATGACGGCTATCACTTCAGCAAACAGATGACGGACATCTACAACCCTTTCAGCCTGCTCAACGCGCTGGACAGCCGCAGCCTGGACAATTATTGGTTCCGTTCGGGAACGCCCACTTATCTCATCCGCCTGCTCTCCCACTTCAACGAGAACATGAACGAACTGACGGGCAAGTATTATGCCCTGGAAGAGTTCATCGACTACAAGGCGGACGTGGAGAAACCCCTTCCGATGATTTACCAGAGCGGCTACCTGACCATCAAGGCCTACAACATGCGCATGAACCGCTTCCTGCTGGATTTCCCCAACAACGAAGTGAAGAACGGCTTCCTCACCATGCTGGCCACGTCTTACCTGAAGCCGAAGCAGCGGGTGGAAGGCTGGATTTTCGATACGATAGAGGCGCTGGAGGCGGGCGACGTGGAACGCCTCCGCGACCTGTTTACTTCCTTCCTGGCCAGCATCCCCTACACCATGCGCCGCAAAGAGGACGAGGTGGAGCGGGAACGTTACTTCCAATACACGTTCTACCTCCTCATGCGCATGGTGAGTGTCTACACCGTCTATGTGGAGAAGGTGCAGAGCCAGGGGCGTGTGGACTGTGTGGTAGAGACCCCGCAGTACGTCTACATCTTTGAGTTCAAACTGGACGGTACGGCCGCCGAGGCTTTGCAACAGATTGAGGAAAAGGGATACGCTCGCGAATATGCTTCTGACTCCCGTACATTATATAAGATAGGTGCCACTTTCTCCTCTGAGACGGGGACAATTGGAGAGTGGAAAGTTGACCATTGAAAAGCATGGACAGGTTCTATACTTCGGTTGAAATGCCTGCGGGACTGCCGCGGTTCTCCCATCGCGACCGCCTGCTGCTGATGGGCTCTTGTTTTGCCACGAACATCGGCACGAGGCTGTTGGAGGCGAAGTTTGCCTGCGATGTCAATCCTTACGGCGTACTCTATAATCCGCTTTCCATCTCTGCCGCCTTGCGTGAGGCCTTGGCGGGGAAAGTTTATGCGGAAGCAGACTTGTACGAGCATGGGGGCTTGTGGCACAGTCCGATGCACCACGGTGACTTCTCGGCACCGACGGCGGCCGAGGCGCTGGCACGCATCAATGCCCGTCTGGAGGCAATGCGTGCCGAACTGTCGAGGCTGGATGTCCTGTTGCTGACGTGGGGCACGGCCTGGGTGTATGAAGAGGCGCGGACAAGCCGCATCGTGGGCAATTGCCATAAACTGCCCGAACGGTGTTTCTGCCGCCGGCGTTTGCCGGTGGAGGAGATGGTGGATGACTATACGGAACTGTTGGCGGATTTATGGAAGGTCAATCCGGGTCTGAAAGTGGTCTTTACCGTGAGCCCCATCCGACACGTTCGTGACGGCCTGCACGCCAACCAGCTGAGCAAGGCTGCCCTGCTGCTGGCCATTGCTTCGTTGGAAGAAAAGTTTCCCGCAGCGGTCTGCTATTTCCCGGCCTACGAGATTGTACTCGACGAGCTGCGCGACTACCGCTTCTATGCTCCTGATATGGTACATCCTTCCGACGTTGCGATAGACTATGTCTGGGAACGTTTCTGCGGTGCCTGTCTGACGGACGAAGCGGTAAAGTTGATGGAAGAATGTTATCAAATCCATAAAATGCTTGAGCACAAACCTTTCCATCCGGACTCTGAAGGGCATAAGACTTTTTTAGTACAAATTATGTTAAGAATAGACCGACTTAGCGAAAAATACCCGTACTTAGACTTCGAAAAAGAGAGAACAACATGTCGTATTCGATTGAACAAATAGCAGAACTGATTGGTGCCAGACGCATGGGAACGGCACCGGCCACGATAGACTGGCTGCTTACAGACAGCCGCTCGTTGAGCTTCCCGGAAGAAACCTTGTTTTTTGCCTTGCCTGCCAAACGCAATACGGGAGCCAACTACATTCCTGAACTCATTGCACGCGGAGTGCGCAATTTTGTGGTGAGCGAGGAAGACTTCAGCAAGGAAGAACTGGGAATGAAGCATGAAGGGCAGGGCAGTGCTGAGGGGAATGTCTCGCTGAACTATCTGGTGGTGCCTTCCCCGCTGAAAGCCCTCCAACGGCTGGCCGAACAGCATCGCGGCAAGTTCGGCATTCCTGTCGTAGGCATTACGGGCAGCAACGGGAAGACAGTGGTGAAAGAATGGTTGCACCAGCTGCTGGGCAACGAGCGCCGCATTGTCCGTTCGCCGCGCAGCTACAATTCCCAAATCGGAGTGCCGTTGTCTGTCTGGCAGATGGATGAGGATTCCGAACTGGCCATCTTTGAGGCGGGCATTTCGGAACCGGGCGAGATGCGTGCTTTGCAGAACATTATCAAACCCACCATCGGCATTCTGACGAACATCGGCGGAGCGCATCAGGAGAACTTCTTCACTTTGCAGGAGAAGTGCATGGAGAAGCTGACGCTCTTCAAGGATTGCGACGTGGTCATCTATAACGGCGACGACGAGTTCATCAGCAATTGCGTGGCCAAGTCCATGCTTTCCGCAAGGGAAATCGCCTGGAGCTGCAAGGACATGGAGCGTCCCCTCTATATCAGCAAGATTGAGAAGAAGGAGGACGGCACGCTCATTTCCTACCGTTATCTGGACATGGACAACTCCTTTACGCTGCCTTTCATAGACAACGCTTCCATCGAGAACTCGCTTCACTGTCTGGCGGCCTGCCTCTACCTGATGCTGCCTGCCGAGCAGATTACGGAACGGATGGCAACACTGGAACCTGTGGCCATGCGCCTGGAGGTGAAGGAGGGCAAGAACGGTTGCCTCCTCATCAACGACAGCTATAACAGCGACCTGGGCTCGCTGGACATTGCGCTCGACTTCCTTTACCGCCGTTCGCAGAGCGTGGGGCTGAAGCGTACCCTTATCCTCTCTGACATTCTGGAGACGGGACAGAACGTGCCCACTCTTTACCGGCAGGTGGCGCAGTTGGTGGCCAGCCGCGGGATAGAGCGCATCATCGGGGTGGGAGAGGACATCTCCTTGTGTGCCGACCGTTTCAACATGGAACGCGATTTCTTCCCGGACACCCCTTCGCTGATAAAGGCCATCGAAAGTGGCAAACTGAAGCTGGAGAACGAAATCATCCTGATAAAAGGCGCGCGCAAGTTCGGCTTCGACGCATTGACCGAACTGATAGAGAAGAAAGTACACGAAACCATTCTCGAAGTCAATCTGGGGGCGATGGTGGCCAACTTGAACCATTATCGCAGCTACCTGAAGCCCGAGACGAAGATGGTGTGCATGGTCAAGGCTTCGGCCTACGGCGCAGGCTCCTACGAGATAGCCAAGACCTTGCAGGAACATCGCGTGGACTATCTGGCCGTGGCCGTGGCCGACGAAGGCTCCGAGCTGCGCAAGGCGGGAATTACGGCCAATATCCTGATTATGAATCCCGAAATGACAGCCTTCAAGACCATGTTCGACTACAAGCTGGAGCCCGAGGTGTACAGCTTCCACCTGCTGGAAGCCTTGATTCGGGAAGCGGAGAAGGAAGGAATAGCCAACTTCCCCATCCATGTGAAGATTGATACGGGTATGCACCGTTTGGGCTTTGCGCCCGAAGAGGTGCCGCTCCTCATCGACAGGCTGAGACGGCAGAACGCAGTCATTGTCAAGTCGGTGTTCTCCCACCTGGTGGGCAGTGATTCCCCGTTGTTCGATTCGTTTACCCGCCGTCAGATTGAGACTTTCGAGAAGGCGGCAGGCGAACTTCAGGCGGCTTTCCCCCACAAGATTTTACGACATATCTGCAACTCGGCAGGCATTGAACGCTTCCCCGGGGCGCAGTTCGACATGGTACGGCTGGGCATCGGCCTGTACGGCATCAATCCCATCGACAATTCCGTGATGCACAACGTGAGTACCCTGAAGACTACCATCCTCCAGATACACGACGTGTCGGAGGACGAGACGGTGGGCTACAGCCGCAAGGGACATCTGACTCGCCTTTCGCGCATTGCCGCCCTGCCTATCGGCTATGCCGACGGCCTGAACCGTCACTTGGGCAACGGACATTGCTATTGCATGGTGAACGGGCAGCGGGCCTATTATGTGGGCAATATCTGCATGGATGTCTGTATGATAGACGTAACGGACATTGACTGCAAGGAGGGGGATACCGTTGAAATTTTCGGAGACCACTTGCCTGTAACCGTGCTGTCCGATGCGTTGGAAACCATTCCTTATGAGGTGTTGACCAGTGTATCTGGCCGCGTTAAACGTATTTACTACCAAGATTAGGCAAGGGGAGAGTTTCGGGCAGGCTTTGGACGGTTTCTCCGAAAAATATTTCTATCTTTGCCCGAAGAAGGAAAAACATCCGGGAAGGAAGGCGGCCCGAAGCCAGGGCCGCTTTCTGCCCCATTCATTTAAAACATAAAGAATATGGCAAAATTATTGTTGCTGGGCCTGCCCAGCGGTTCCGAATGGCTCATCATCTTCGTGCTTATCCTGCTGCTGTTCGGCGGCAAGAAGATTCCCGAACTGATGCGTGGTCTGGGCAAAGGGGTGAAAAGCTTCAAGGAAGGAGTGAACGAGGCAAAGGAAGAA
>NZ_CASFWU010000003.1 GCF_949298305.1 uncultured Bacteroides sp.
CTGGGGCGCCTGCTACGCCCGCCACGTCTATCCCCTCGTGGCCCGTGTGCTCACCGGCGTGTCCGACCTCATCCCCTTCGCCGTGGGCGACCTCTTCATCGCCCTCAGCATCGCCTGGCTCGTTGTCTATCCTTTTTATGCCCGCCTCCGCCGGAAGAAACCGTGGCGGCGCATCGCAGGGCGCGAAGTGGAATATCTGCTGTGGGTGTACGCATGGTTCTACCTGGCCTGGGGGCTGAACTACTCGCAACCCGACTTCTACCGGCGGACGGGCATCCCATACACTCCCTATACGGCAGAGAACTTCCGTGCTTTTCTGGACAACTACATCCGGCGGCTGAACGCCTCGTATGCAGAGGTCACCTCCATCAACGAACCGCTGGTGTGCCGCGAGAGCGTCCTGGGCTATCAACAAATCAGTGATTCGCTGGGCGTACATGCCCCCTTTCATCCCTCGCCCCGCGTAAAGACCATGCTGTTCACACCGCTGATTTCCAAAGTGGGCGTCACGGGCAGCATGGGTCCCTTCTTCTGCGAGTTCACACTGAACGGCGACCTGCTGCCCTCGCAATATCCCGCCACCTATGCCCACGAGCTGGCTCACCGCCTGGGCATCACCAGCGAGGCCGAGGCCAACTTCTACGCCTATCAGGTCTGTACCCGCTCCCAGGTGCGGGGCATCCGCTTCAGCGGCTATTTCTCCGTGCTTTTCCATGTACTTTCCAATGCCCGCCGCCTGCTGGATGAGGCCGAATACGCCGCCCTCGTAGACAGCATCCGGCCCGAAATCATCCGCCTGGCCGAAGAGAACCAGGCGTATTGGGCAGCCAAGTACAGCCCGCTCATTGGCAGCATCCAGGACTGGATGTACGACCTTTACCTGAAAGGCAACAAGATAGAGAGCGGACGGCAGAACTACTCGGAAGTAGTGGGACTGCTGATTTCGTATGAGATGAGGGGGAAAAGGACGGAAATGTAGACGAGTGTATCAAATTAAGGAAGCGTTTTCCTTTAGGCACGGATTACACGGAAATTCGCGGATAGTTGCGCTGCCATATTAAAAGAGAGGGTGTATCGAAACCCTAAGCGGCTGACCTTTTGTTTTTTTTGGCACGGATTACACGGAAATTCGCAGATTATAATTTTTCTTTCTCTGTGTTTTCCGCGTAATCCGTGCCTAAAGGAAAACGCTTCCTTAATTTGACACACCCCCTACAAAGGTATTTGCCATAACCGTATTCCTTCATATTAGTACTCTCTTTCACTCCACAACCTTGAAGGCCACAGGTGTACCGCTCTGGCTGTCGGGGGCTACCCACAGGTTGAAGTCGCCCGGCTCAACCACCCGCTTCATGTCTATGTTCCAGAAAGCCAGTTCTTCCATCGGCAGCTCAAACGTCACGGTCTTTTTCTCGCCCGGCTTCAGGCTGACGCGCGTAAAGCGTTTCAACTCCTTCACGGGGCGGGTGACGGAACCCACCTTGTCCTGCACATAGAGCTGGGCAATCTCCGTCCCTTCATAACGGCCGGTGTTCTCCAGGTCGAACGTGACGGTGAGTACATCGCCCGACTTCAATTCTGTGGCCGACAGCTTGGGCTCGGAGTAACGGAAAGTGGTGTAGGACAGGCCGTAGCCGAAGGGAAACAAGGGCTCGAACCCGGCATCCAGGTAGTAAGACGTACATCCCAGCGAGGTCTGTCCGGCTTCCAAAGGTATATCGTCCAACAGGATTTCCGTCCTGCCGGCAGGCCGGCCCGTGTTGTTGTGCGAGTAGTACACTGGAATCTGCCCCACCATCTTGGGGAACGTGACCGGTGTCTTGCCGCTGGGCACCGCCTTTCCCCACAACAGGTCGGCCAGCGCCGGGCCGCCCATCGTGCCCGGATGGAACATGTAGAGCACAGCCGACGACTGCTCCACCTCATCGCCGATGGTCAGCGGACGTCCGGCCATGACCACCGTCACCAGCGGCTTGCCCGTCTGCGCCAGGGCGGCTATCAGTTCGCGTTGTGCTCCTTGCAGGTTCAAGTCGGCCAGGCTGTGAGCCTCGCCCGAAAGGATGGACTCCTCGCCCACAAAGGCCAAGACGACATCGGCACGCAACGCGGCAGAAACGGCACGGGGTATGCCCTGACGGTTCTTGTCGCGGCTGCACACCAGAGCAGGTTCATACAACACCTGCACTTTTCCGTCCATCGACTCCCGGATGGCCTGCAAGGGTGTGACTGTCCGCTCCTTCTCGCCGTCGAAAGCCCAGGTGCCCAACTGGTCGTGCGGAGCGTCAGCCATCGGACCTACCACAGCCACAGTCTTGACAGAAGCCCCCAACGGAAGCACATCGTCTTCGTTCTTCAGCAGGATGGCCGACTCCGTAGCCGCCCGCTTGGCCGTTGCCAGATGTTCAGGGGCATACATCACCTGCAGGCTCTCGTCCGTATAAGGCCGGTCGAACAATCCCAGACGGAACTTGATGCGCAGAATGTTACGCACAGCTTCATCCAGTACCGCCTCCTTCACCTTGCCTTCTTTCACCAGTTCCGGCAAAGCCTCCAGAAAAGTGCCGCTCACCATCTCCATGTCCACACCCGCATTGACCGCCTTCATGGCCGCCTCTTTCCTGTCCGCGGCAAAGCCGTGGCTGACCATCTCGAAAGCCGATGCCCAGTCGGTCACTACAAAGCCGTCAAATCCCCATTCGTCACGCAACACTTGGCGCAGCAGGAAGATGTTTCCCGTGGAAGGCACTCCGTCGTTGTCGTTGAACGAAGTCATATAGGTGGCCGCACCGGCCTTGGCAGCCGCCTCGAACGGAGGCAGGTAGACATTGCGCAGACGGCGTTCGGGAATGAACGTCGAGTTATAATCCTTTCCACCCTCGGCGGCACCATAGCCGGCAAAGTGTTTGGGGCAGGCCGCCATGGAAGTCGGTTGGTTCAGCGAGTCGCCCTGAAAGCCTTTCACCATGGCCGCTCCCAACACGGACGTCAGATAGGTATCCTCTCCGCAGCTTTCGGCTATCCGCCCCCAGCGCGGGTCGCGGGCGATGTCAATCATGGGGGCAAACGTCCAGCGGACACCCGTCGAGGAGGCCTCGATGGCCGCCACACGGGCTCCCTCCTCCACCACCTGCGGGTCAAACGTAGCCGCCTGCCCCAGCGGAATGGGCATCACCGTCTTGAATCCGTGAATCACATCGCGCCCCATCAGCAGGGGAATCCCCAGTCGGGACTCTTCCACCGCCACCCGCTGCAAGGCATTGGCCTGCACAGGGTCGACCACATTGAACAAAGAACCTGTCTTACCAGCTTTTATGAAAGGAATCATCTCCTCCACATTCCCATTGAAAGAAAGCTGGTTCATCTGTCCGATTTTCTCCTCCAGCGTCATTTGGGACAACAAAGCATTGATTTTCTCTTCAACATGGGCATTACTCCCCTGTTGTTTTTGCGTACAGGAAGCCATTCCTGCCAGAAACAGCAACCCGACCGAAAATAATTGAATCGTTTTCATACCAAAGATTATAAGATAACTCTCCACAAAAATAACACTTTCATACCTATAATACCCTATAATCCCATTTTTAAAAACAAACAAATTCAACCCATTCAGAAAACTATCTCTTCTTCCGTCCCCCGTTTTGAAATTCTTTGTACCTTTGCGCCACTATTCTAACAACCAAGATCATGCAACATACCCGTAAAGAGCAGATGGAAGCCTTTGGACGCTTCCTCGACATACTGGACGAACTGCGCGAGAAATGTCCGTGGGACCGCAAGCAGACCAACGAGAGCCTGCGCCCCAACACCATTGAAGAGACTTACGAACTGTGTGATGCCCTGATGCGCGACGACAAGCAGGACATCTGCAAGGAACTGGGCGACGTCCTGCTCCACGTAGCTTTCTACGCCAAAATAGGCAGCGAGACGGGCGACTTCGACATCAAGGACGTCTGCGACCGCCTCTGCGAAAAACTCATCTACCGCCACCCGCACGTCTTCGGCGACGCCAAAGCCGAAAGTGCTGCCCAGGTAGTGGAAAACTGGGAACAGCTGAAACTGAAAGAGAAAGGCGGAAACAAGACCGTGCTGAGCGGCGTACCCGCCGCCCTGCCCTCACTCATCAAAGCCTACCGCATTCAGGACAAGGCCCGCAACGTGGGCTTCGACTGGGAAGAGCGCGAACAGGTGTGGGACAAGGTGAAAGAGGAGATTCAGGAATTTCAAGCTGAAGCGGCCAATATGGACAAGCAGAAGGCCGAAGAAGAATTCGGCGATGTACTGTTCAGCCTCATCAACGCCGCACGCCTCTACAAAATCAATCCCGACAACGCGCTGGAGCATACCAACCAAAAGTTCATCCGCCGTTTCAACTACCTGGAAGCCCACACCATCAAGGAAGGCCGTAACCTGCACGACATGACGCTGGCCGAAATGGATGCCATCTGGGAGGAAGCCAAGAAGCAGGAGAAAGGAGAATAAGAGTTAGCGGTTAGTGGTGAGCGGTTAGTGGCCGTCCGGATAGGTACTAACCACTAACCCCTTACCGCTAACCACTAACCGTTCACCACTAACCGCTACATCCTACTCTTCAACTGGTGAATACCCCATTAAAAAAGGGGATGCGCCCAACAACAGCACATCCCCTCTTTACATATTTTCCTCAGGAACAAGAAATGACCAACGGCATTACCTCTTTGGAGGAGCACCTTTCGCCTTTCGCATCCCCTTCAGCAGGTCCCGGTTGAAGCGTACTTCGGCCCGCTGAACCAAATAAATCTTCTTGTTGGGAAGCACTTTCTTGAAGCGTTCGTAATAAGTCTTGTCCAGGCGTGCCGCAGCGATACGCGCTTCGTAGACGCCTTCCATAATCTCATTATATTGCTCCTCGGTCGTATTCTCTTCCTTCCCTTGACGAAGGAGTTTCCAGGCATCGTCATTCAACGCCTTTTTCCGGTCTTGCAGTTCAAAATAAATCGGGAAAAACTTGGCGGCTTCTTCCGCGGTCAGTCCAGCTTTTTCTGTGATATAAGCTTTCTGCTTGGCACGAAACTCTTCTTTACTCAAACGTTGTTGGTTACATCCGTCCTCCGCCTGAAGCACAGGCACCAGACTGAATATCATGACCAACAGTACAAACAGTTTTCTCATCGTTCTAAAAAATCCATTAATTGTAATAGAATGGCCGTCGTATCTCACGTCGCTTGCCGACAAAGGCCGCTTCTTGAGAACTCACGTCCATTCACTTTGTTTTCACCATCATTCCGCATCAGCTTCCGTCAGGTAAACGTAGAAGGAATAGTCATCCAACATCGAATTATCCACAATGGAGTTGATGTATTCCGTTTCCTGCTCCGTATCTTCTACTGCGACACGGTCGGCAGCCGGAACACGGTCTGAAGAAGCAACGCGGATAATCAGCGCCGCCCCTACAAACATGGCAGCCATATACATCCACGGCTTCACTTTATCCCACAACGTAGGTTCTTTCTGCTCGTAAGCGGGAGTCTCTTTCTCAGGAAGCCGGTTCATCACCTCTGAAGTCAGATTCTCAAAGAAACCTTCGGGTACACGAAAAGGATTCTCCGTACCCACCGTTCTTAAAAGTTTGTCTTCCTCTTTCATAAAGCATTCTCCTTTCTGTTTTTTTAGACAGCATTTTCCGTTGAAGGTTTAATCTTCCCCTTCCAAAAACTTCTCTATTTTTTTCACGGCATGGTGATACGAAGCCTTTAGTGCCCCGACCGAAGTACCGAAGATGTCGGACATCTCTTCGTATTTCATTTCCTGATAATACTTCAGGTTGAACACCATGCGCTGCTTCTCGGGCAGAGTCTGCAAGGCTCTCTGCAAGGCCAGCTGTATCTTGTCGCCCGAGAAGTACGGGTCACCCTCCAGACGGTCTATCATGGCCGCTTCGGGGTCGTCCAGCGAAACGGTGGCCGCAGCCCGCTGTTTGTTCAGGAAGGTCAGACATTCGTTCAGTGCGATACGATAAAGCCAGGTAGAGATCTTTGCCTCCGCCCGGAAATAATCTATGTTGGTCCAAGCCTTGATGAAGGTATTCTGAAGCAAATCGTTGGCATCGTCATGCGAAAGCACCATACGACGGATCTGCCAATACAGCTGTTCGCTATATTGGGCCACAATCATCTCAAATCCACGCCTCTGTGTACTCTCTTCCTGCAAAAGCGCCAACACTTCGCGTTCATTGTAAGAAGGATCCATATCTATTCATTCGCATTTTATTCCTTAAGGCATCGGCCTGCAGGCGTCGCCTTTTCTACTTAAATATCAAAAAAGACCGAGGGTTTAATCGGTTTATAATAAATTCACTATATCGGCACACAAAGTGTCTCGCAGGCAAGCTGCGTCTGGGGGAAACAGGCCTGTGCCTGCTGCAACAGGCGAGACTCGTCTTCATAGCGGGCCGAGTAATGCCCTATCAGCAGTTTCTTCACTCCGGCATCCCGGGCCAGCCGGGCTGCCTGTCCGGCCGTCGTATGGAAGGTTTCCTTGGCACGAGGAGCATCCTCGTCCTCAAAAGTCGCTTCGTGGAACAACAAGTCCACCCCCTGAAGCTGCGCGGCCAGCCCCGGACAATAGATGGTGTCCGAGCAGTAGGCAAACCTGCGCGGCGGATCGGACGGAGAAGTCAGGCGTTCATTCGGCACCACCTCCCCTTCGGGCGTCACATAGTCCGCCCCGTTCTTGATGCGGTTAAACTCTGACACAGGCACTCCGTAGCAGTCCAGCATGTCGCGCAGCAGATGACGGGGACGTGGATTCTCTGCAAAAAGGAAACCACAGCAGGGCAACCGATGGCGCAAGGGGATGGTCGTCACCGTGATGGAACGGTCTTCAAAGACCACCGCAGGCTCCCTCGTTTCAAACTCATGGAAAACCACCTCATACGTCATCTGACGGTTGAGGAACATGAGCATGGGCCTCAACAGTTTCTCCAACCCCTCCGGCGAATAGATGTGCAGGTCTGCCGTCCGCCCCAAGAGGTTCAGGGTGGAAACCAGCCCCGGCAGTCCCAGACAGTGGTCGCCGTGCAGATGGGAAATGAAGATGTGGTTCAAACGGGAGAACTTCAGGCGCGACTTGCGGAACTGCAACTGCGCCCCCTCGCCGCAGTCTATCATAAACAGCTTGTCGCGCACGTTTACGACCTGCGAAGTAGGGAAATGGCGTGTAGTAGGCAAAGCGGAACCGCATCCCAGTATATGTAATTCAAATTTCTCCATGTCAATGCAAAGGAACACAAATTAGCCTAATTACACAAGTCTCCACTCCACATTTATCAAGGAAAATCAAAGGCCGGGAAGGATTTTCATACCCGACATGTCCTGCCTGCATATAAAAAAAGAGAGCATGCCAGCGAGGCACACTCTCTTTCCATATTTCAAGAAATCCAATTATTATTTCTTCTTGCTGTTGGCTTCCAGCTGTTCCTTCAGGGCAGCCAGTGCGTCAATATCGCCCAGCGTAGTGGAAGCAGCCTGGTTCTGGATTACCGGAATCTCTTCCTTCTTGCTGTTGGCCTTCTTGGCAGCCTTCTTCTCTGCTCTCTCTTCAGCCTTGGCAGCATCTTCGAAGATACGGCTGTGAGACAGGATGATGCGCTTGGCATCCTTATTGAATTCAATCACCTTGAACGGCAGTTTCTCATCCAACTGGGCCTGTGAACCGTCTTCCTTAACAAGGTGCTTCGGAGTGGCGAAACCTTCAACACCGTAAGGCAGTGCAACTACGGCACCCTTGTCCAGCATCTCTACGATGGTACCTTCGTGTACTGAACCTACTGTGAACACTGTCTCGAATACGTCCCAAGGATTCTCTTCGAGTTGCTTGTGGCCGAGGCTCAGACGACGGTTTTCCTTGTCGATTTCCAGTACCTGAACGTCGATGTCGGCACCAATCTGAGTGAATTCAGACGGATGCTTAACCTTCTTCGTCCAAGACAGGTCGGAGATGTGAATCAGGCCGTCAACACCTTCTTCGATTTCAACGAATACGCCGAAGTTAGTGAAATTGCGTACCTTGGCAGTGTGCTTGCTGCCGATGGGATACTTCTCTTCGATAGTTTCCCAAGGATCGGCCTTCAGCTGCTTGATGCCGAGAGACATCTTGCGCTCTTCGCGGTCCAGCGTCAGCACTACGGCTTCCACTTCGTCGCCCACCTTCATGAAGTCCTGTGCAGAACGCAGGTGCTGGCTCCAGGACATTTCAGAAACGTGAATCAGGCCCTCTACACCCGGAGCGATTTCGATGAATGCACCGTAGTCGGCCATCACAACCACTTTACCCTTCACGTGGTCGCCCACCTTCAGGTTCGGGTCAAGAGCATCCCAAGGATGCGGAGTGAGCTGTTTCAAGCCCAGAGCGATGCGCTTCTTCTCGTCGTCGAAGTCGAGAATAACGACATTGAGCTTCTGGTCGAGTTCAACCACTTCTTTCGGATCGCTGACACGACCCCAAGACAGGTCGGTGATGTGAATCAGACCGTCTACGCCGCCCAGGTCGATAAATACGCCATAAGAGGTGATATTCTTGACGGTTCCTTCGAGAACTTGTCCCTTCTCGAGCTTGCCGATGATTTCCTTCTTCTGCTGTTCCAGTTCAGCCTCGATAAGAGCCTTGTGGGAAACAACCACGTTCTTGAATTCCTGGTTGATCTTGACAACCTTGAATTCCATTGTTTTGCCAACGAATACATCGTAGTCGCGGATAGGCTTCACGTCGATTTGAGAACCCGGCAAGAAAGCTTCGATGCCGAATACGTCTACAATCATACCACCCTTTGTGCGGCACTTGATGTAACCCTTGATAATTTCTTCGTTCTCCAGCGCAGCGTTCACGCGGTCCCAAGAACGGGTAGCGCGGGCCTTGCGGTGAGACAGTACAAGCTGTCCTTTCTTGTCTTCCTGATTTTCGATGTACACTTCTACGGTGTCACCAACCTTCAGGTCAGGATTGTAACGGAATTCACTCATCGGAATGATACCGTCTGATTTGTAACCGATGTTCACAACTACTTCACGCTTGTTCATTGAAATCACGGTTCCGTCAACTACCTCGCGGTCGTTAACCTTGTTCAGCGTATTGTCATACGCCTTCTCCAGCTCTTCGTGGCTGACGTTTGTTACGGCTTCGCCGTTCTCGTAAGCATCCCAGTTGAAGTCTTCGATGGGAGCAACATTTTTAAAGTTTTCCATTAATAAAATAAATTGTTTAACTCGTTAATTAAGTGAGACATTATGTTGACTCAATTTTCAAATCGGCTGCAAAGATAGCAGTATTTTCCTGAACAGCAAACAGGAGAGTGAAAAAAACTACTGCCAACCAGCGAATTGCCTCCGTGCCGATGACCGCCGCAGCACCCGGCACGTGTCTTTACATATCTTTCAGAAACTGATGTTCAGTCCGGCCATGACCGTGGCCCGCGGCATGGGATAGCCGGCATTGATTTCGTAAGACTGTGCCAGCAGATTCTCCCCGCGGGCCCAGACGGTGAGCCAGCCCGCAGGACGGTACGAAGCCCGCAGGTTCCACAGCACGAAGTCTTCGGTCTGCACCGGGTCGGTCTGCGTATAAAGTCCGGCAATGTACTGCAGGCCGGTGGAGAGGGTCCAGCGTCCCTGCATGAAACATGCGCCGGCATAGAGCTTGTGTTCGGGAGCCGCCACAACGGGATGTTCCATGTGGAGGTAGCTGTAGTTGCCGTCCACCGACCAGCGGCGGTCAATGCGCCAGGCGGCCTGAACCTCCACGCCCGCATTCTCAATCTCGCCCGAGTTCTGGTTCAACATGCCGCTCCCGTTGGGGTTGGGCAGCGTCTGGATGAGGTTCTTGCCGTCGATGTAGAACAGGTTCGCGCCGTAGGTAAGGCGCCCGTCCATCAACCGCTGCGAGAAGGCCAGCTCGTAGTTCCATACGGATTCGGGCTGCAAGTCGGGGTTCTGGGGCGGAAACATGTACATCTCCCGCAGGATGGGATAGCGGAAGCCCTTCGAGGCAGAGACCTTCAGTTCTGCCGCACGGGGCAGGTGGAAGGCCAGCCCCGCCTGGGGCACCCACTCCGTGCCGACCCGCGAATGGTGGTCTACCCGGAGTCCGGCATTGAACGTGAGCCAGGAACCGATGTCCTGACGCAGGTCGGCATAGCCGGCAAACTCATCCTCCCGCTTGTCCACCAGGTCGGAAGTGGTCCCTACGTTTTCTCCGCCCACATACTCGTTCCAGGCGTGGCCCCCATAGTGGAACCAGTCGAAGCCCAGCGTGATGCGGTTGCCCTGAAAGAATTGTGTACTCTGATAGACGGACACGCCCATCATATTGTCCGACGAGAGGAAGCGGTCGTCCTGAGGCCCCTCGCCCGCAGAGGGGGTATAGCCGTCGTTAATCCAGTGATGTCCCCAGTTATAGAAGAAGCTCACCGCGCCCGAAGTTTTTTCGTAGCTGTTCTCCACGGCCATTGAAGTCATGCCGCGGGTGATGCGCTGGTCGCCGTCGAGCAGCGGGGCACTGACCGGACCGGGGTAGGAAGCGTTGAAGTGAGTCACGTCCACGTCGGCGCGCAGGTTCCAGTTGTCCGACAGCTCATAGCCCAGCTTGGCATAGCCGCCATACTGCTCAAAGCCCATGTCGTCGCGGTGTCCGTCGGTTCGGTTGTACGAGCCCGAGAGGATGCTGGAGAAGCGTCCCCGACGGATGCGGTTGGTCAGTTCGGTCTCCAGCGTGTTGTAGGAGCCATAGCCCACTCGCACATCCGTACGGACCCCGTCCTCCTGCATCTTGCGGGTGACGATGTTCACCACTCCGCCCATGGCGTTCGAGCCGTAAAGCACCGAGGCCGGCCCCCTGAGCACCTCCACCCGCTCGGCCAGGAACGACTGGTAGGCATCGGCAATGGGGTGGCCGAAGATGCCGGCATATTGCGGATGGCCGTCTATCATCACCATCAGGCGGGCCGTGCTGCCGCTCAGTCCGCGCAGGGAGATGCTGCCCGCCGCGCCGCCGGACACACCGTAGCCCATCACACCCCGCGAGGTGACAAACAGGCCCGGAACCTGCTCGGTGAGTACGGGCAGCAGCGAAGGCTGCATGGCCTGCTCTATCCGCTCACGGTTGACGACTGAGACGGTCTGCGACAGATGGCGCACATCCGTCTCACTGCGTGCGCCCGTCACCACTACCTCGCCAATGGGATAGACGCGGGTGGAGTCCACCCGCATCTGCGCGCACAGGGGCAGCGCAGCGAACAGCGCAAGGCAGACAAGAATTCCGGTGGTTATGCTGACTGTTTTCATATACCTATTTATATTAGAGACAGCCGCCATGCGACCTCACGGCATCCAGACCGGTGCCGGAGCCGCATAGGGCGGTGCAAAAATAGCAATTATCGGCCTACGACCGCTTGTCAAGGCCGTTATTTTTACCCCTCAAGCCTCCCGGCCGAAGTGCAGACGGGGCCGCACAAAGAGCCGGCGAGGCCGGAGCGGCCGACGTCCCGGAACGGGGAAAAGCCTCATCCGCAGCAGCGACGGGGCATCGGCCCGACGGGCAGAAGACCTCCGCCCCGCGTCTGTCGGCCCGGCCGGCAGACAACTGCCGCCGGCCAGGGGGCGGTTTTTTCCCTCCGGCCGGCGGCAGGACAATGCGGCAGGCTGCGACGGCCGCTCCGGCTGCGGCGGGTGGAGCCGCCGCCACACAGTTACTTCAGCCGCCCGTATGCTTCGTCCGAAACCGGCTCCAGCCATTCGTTGGAAACGTCTTCGCCCGGCACCTCGAAGGCCAGGTGGGCAAACCAACTGTCGGACGCCGCACCGTGCCAGTGCTTGACGTTGGCGGGGATGTGGATGACCGTGCCGGGCAGAATCTCCACAGGCTCCTTGCCCTCCTCCTGATACCAGCCGCGGCCGGCCACGCCGATGAGCATCTGTCCGCCGCCCTTCGTGGCGCGATGGATGTGCCAGTTGTTGCGGCAGCCGGGCTCGAAGGTGACGTTGGAGACGGGCACCTGCTCGCTCGAGACAGGAGCCAGATAGCTGTTGCCCACAAAGTAGCGGGCGTATGCCGTGTTGGGCTCGCCGATGGGGAAAATCATCTCGCGCTGGAAGGCTGCCTTGGCGTCAGCCCCGCCGGCATCTTCGGCCCATACGTCCTTGGCCAGGCGGAAGGCCGCCCACGCCTTGGGCCATCCGGCATAGAAGCCGATGTGGGTCAGAATCTCGGCAATCTCGGTGCGGGTGATGCCGTTCTGCCGGGCCGTCTGGAGGTGGTAGGTCAGCGAAGAGTCGGTGATGCCCTGGCTGATGAGTGAGGTGATGGTGACCAGGCTGCGGTCGCGCAGTCCGAGTTTGTCGGTACGGCTCCACACCTCACCGAAGAGTACGTCGTCGTTCAGTTCCGCGAATTTGGGAGCGAAGTCCCCGAGCTGGTCGCGTCCAGCCGTCTGCTTGATTTTTTCCTGTGCCATAATGGTTGTAGTGTTTAATGTCCATGCGACAAGCGCAAGTAGAATGTGGGTTTTCATAACGTTGGCCGATTAATTGTGAGTACATCGTTTTCCTGCTGCAAAGGTACTCCTTCGGCACGGATTGGCGTGTATACATATTACGGATGTTTTTACCCGAAACGCCGATTCAGCCCTCGCCGCAGCCGGCACGGCGGACGGTCATTTTTATTTACAGGCAGAAAACACCGCCGAGGTTGGCAGCCTCGGTCGTATACAGAGGTACCCTCAGTCCTATACTTAGGGTGCCTCAGTCGTATTGTGAGGGGGTCTCAGTCAAGGACTTTTCCGACGGCTTCATAGCACGTTCATTATCAGGAGGTTGCAAACCGGCAGGAAGAGACAAGGCCGATAAGAATAATCTTTACACAACAAGGCCGCCGCCAACAGGTGCGGTCCCGGCCGGCACTCAGCGGTTGAACAGTTCAAAGGTGAACTTCACGCCCACTTCCTGATACTGCCAGTTGGCAAAGCTGGCAAAGACGCCGAAGTCGAACACGTGGGTGCCGATGCCGTAGCCCACCTCCAGATAAGGATTCAAGTGGGGCACGAAGAGGGTGTTCAGGTAGAGGCGCTCGTTGAGCACGTATTGAGTGTACTTCTTCAGGTGGTGGAGCAGCAGGAAGGGCGACTCATAGACCACATGAGTGCGGAAGTACTTCCGCGAGGAGTTGTACCAGCGTCCGTCCAACAGCTGGAACACGCCGCCTATATCGTCCGCCCAGCCCGTGGGGAGATTGGAGCGCCGCAGGTTGGCAAAGTCCACGAAGTAGAGTTCCTCCTGGTTGGTGAAGGCTCCCCACCCCACCCGATAGTAGATGTCGCGCATCAGTCCCAGGGAGATGTGGTGCTGGAAGTCCAACTCAATCCGCTCATAGTTTCCCGAGTTTTCAAAGATTCCGCCGATGCCCCGCTCCCAGTCTACGGACACGGTGGGATAGTTGGAATATAGATTGATTTTACGGTCGCCGTTCATGTAGTAATACTGGCCCGGCGTCCACGTCAGCCTCACGCCCGGCGCAAAGCTGGTGTACGTGTGGCGGAAGTGATTGAGCAGTTCGCGGTCAAAGTTGGGGAACAGCTGAGGCGGTCCTTCCTCCGAGCGGGTGACGGGAGGGCTGTCCGGGAAGAGGAGGACGAACTTGGACTTCTCGGCCTCGGTACGCCGGTGCATGGACAGGCTGACGTCCAGCGTCAACCCGTTGACAATCTCCCAGCTGTGGCGCAGGATGAAGTAGAGGTCCTTGAAATAGTCCAGATGAATCTGGTTGAAGTCGAAGAGGCTATCGGGGATGTTCTTCAGGTCGTCCAGCACGTCACTGCTGTAGATGCGGTTGCCGTTACCGAACTCCACATGCAGGGCCGCCCGCTTGCGGGGCCAATAGTCAAAGTCGGTATTGACACGCCAGTAGAACTCATTGCGCGTGAAGTTGTAACCGATGCGCGGCACAATGCGCAACAGGCGGTCGTGGGAGAAGAGGCGGTTGTACTTGAACTCCTGCCGGTAGGAAAGGCCGTTGGAGCCGCTGTAACTCAGCAGGAGCGGATTGATGAGCGGAGAACAGCGCACGCTGCCCAGCTTGTTGAGGTCGACGGTGTAATTGCTGATGAGGGCATCGCCAATCTCGCCCCAGAACTCCAGCGTCTTGTTGACCGGTTTCTTCTTCTTCACCTTCGCGGTATCCAGCTGCAGGAAGTAGTCCTCGTAGAGCGTCTCCTCGTGTTGGGTGAGCGGAATGGGGCGCACGGTCTTGAAGTAGGCCGTGTCGCGCAGATAGGCATTGGTATCGGTACTCAGGGTGTAGGACTTCGTGAGGTCATAGTCTTTCTTCTTTTTCTTTTCAAACAGCCTCTCGGTGTCCTTCTGCCGGATACCCTCATAGTCGAGCACAGCCACATAACTGCCCTCCACCACATTGCCCAAGAGGCGGAACGTGCCTTCCACGTTGTAGTGGACGGGCAGGAACTCGTCGTCCTCGCCTACCCCGCCCAGTTTCACCAGATTGTTGAAACGGAACATTTCCGAACGGCCCGAAAAGCGCATCTCGCGGATGCTCCACACCTGGTCGCTGACCACCATGTACCCCTCTACCAGCTGGTAGCTCTTGTTCTTGGGCACAAAGCGCACCTTGTATTGCCGGTCGTGGGGCTGGCCCATCACCGAGTCCAGATAATAGGCATAATACTTCTTGGCGTTGGGAGCCAGGGGCGAAAGCAGCTTGTCATAAAGCAGCGTGGGGGCATAGACATTGATGTGGAAGTACTCCAGCAGGCGGCCGTCGCCCTCCCAGAACTCGGAAGCCGTGCCCACACTGGCCTTCACCTTCTGGTCGTAGATGTCAGGAGCCGTGAAATGGAGGTCGCTGTATGTCTCCATCATGTATTCGTTCACACCTTTCCGCAGGCGGAACATGGTGGGGATGAAACGTATCAGCCGGTTCTTCTTGCGGATGTTGACCTGACCTTTGATGTACAGCCCTGCATGGTATTCGTCGATAATGCCTTCGTAGAAAGGGGCAAAAAAGATGACTTTGTCCATGATGGAGTCGGCCGTATGGGCAGTCTCTTTCCGACGGTCGGGCACAAGTTCCTCCTTTGCCTCCAGCCTACCCAGGAACAAGAAGCACAGCCCTATCCATATATACAGTAAACGTTCCAACCGCAATTTCTCTTTTCAATAGACCGCGGCAAATATAGAAAAAATAGAAAAAAAGGTGTACTTTTGCAGCCAACAATCAACAAAAGAGAAGACAAATATGTCAAAAATGAGATTTTTTGCTTTACAGGAGCTGGCCAACCGCCGCCCTCTGGAGGTCAATATTCCCTCAAACAAGCTGTCCGACTACTACGGCAGCCACGTTTTCGACCGCAAGAAGATGCAGGAATATCTGCCCCGCGAAGCCTACAAGGCTGTGGTGGACGCCATCGAGAAGGGCACCCCCATCAGCCGCGAAATGGCCGACCTGATAGCCAACGGCATGAAGAGCTGGGCCAAGTCGCTGAACGTCACCCACTACACCCACTGGTTCCAGCCACTGACGGACGGTACGGCCGAGAAACACGACGGATTCATCGAATTCGGCGAGAACGGCGAAGTCATTGAACGCTTCTCCGGCAAGCTGCTCATCCAGCAGGAACCCGACGCATCATCCTTCCCCAACGGCGGAATCCGCAACACATTCGAGGCACGCGGATATACCGCCTGGGACGTGTCTTCCCCCGCCTTCGTGGTAGACACCACCCTCTGTATTCCCACCATCTTCATTTCCTATACCGGAGAGGCACTGGACTACAAGACTCCGTTGCTCAAGGCACTGGCTGCGGTGGACAAGGCAGCTACCGAGGTCTGCCAGCTGTTTGACAAGAACATCTCACGCGTATTCACCAACCTGGGTTGGGAGCAGGAGTACTTCCTGGTAGACCTGGCCCTCTACAACGCACGTCCCGACCTCTGCCTGACGGGCCGCACCCTGATGGGACACTCATCCGCCAAAGACCAGCAGCTGGAAGACCACTATTTCGGTTCCATCCCGCCGCGCGTCACGGCGTTCATGAAGGAACTGGAAGTGGAATGCCACAAACTGGGCATCCCCGTCAAGACCCGCCACAACGAGGTGGCTCCCAACCAGTTTGAACTGGCCCCCATCTTCGAGAACGCCAACCTGGCCAATGACCACAACCAGCTGGTGATGGACCTGATGAAGCGCATTGCCCGCAAGCATAACTTCGCCGTACTGCTCCACGAGAAGCCTTACAGCGGCGTGAACGGCAGCGGCAAGCACAACAACTGGTCACTCTGCACCGACACGGGCATCAACCTCTTTGCTCCCGGCAAGAACCCCAAAGGCAACATGCTCTTCCTCACCTTCCTGGTCAATGTGCTGATGATGGTCTACAAGAACCAGGACCTGCTGCGCGCTTCCATCATGAGTGCCGGCAACAGCCACCGTCTGGGCGCCAACGAGGCACCGCCCGCCATCCTCTCCATCTTCCTGGGCAAGCAGCTTTCGGCCATTCTCGACGAAATCACCCGCCAGGTAAGCAGTAGCAAGATGACGGCCGAGGAAAAGACCACGCTGAAACTGGGCATCGGGCGTATCCCCGAAATCCTGCTGGACACGACCGACCGCAACCGCACGTCGCCCTTCGCCTTCACCGGCAACCGCTTCGAGTTCCGCGCAGCAGGCTCCTCTGCCAACTGTGCCGCCGCCATGATAGCCATCAACGCTGCCATGGCCAACCAGCTCAACGAGTTCAAAGCCTCCATCGACAAGGCCATGGAAGAAGGACTCAGCAAGGACGAAGCCATCTTCCAGGTGCTGAAAGAGACCATTGTGGCATCAGAGCCGGTACGCTTTGAGGGAGACGGCTACTCGGAAGAGTGGAAACAGGAAGCCGCACGCCGCGGACTCACCAACATCTGCCACGTACCCCAGGCACTGATGCACTACATGGACAACCAGTCGCGAGCCGTACTCATCGGCGAACACATCTTCAACGAGACAGAACTGGCCTGCCGCCTGGAGGTGGAACTGGAGAAATACACCATGAAGGTGCAGATAGAAAGCCGTGTATTGGGCGACCTGGCCATCAACCACATTGTCCCCACAGCCGTGGCATACCAGAACCGCCTGCTGGAGAACCTGCGCGGGCTACGGGAAACGTTCTCGCCCGAGGAGTATGACGAACTCAGCGCCGACCGTAAGGAACTGATCCGCGAAATCTCCAAACGTGTCACCGCCATCAAGATGCAGGTACGCCAGATGACCGAAGCCCGCAAGGTGGCCAACCACATGCCCCACTACAAAGACAGAGCTTTTGCTTACGAAGAGACAGTACGCCCCTATCTGGAAAGCATCCGCCAGCACATCGACCACCTCGAAATGGAGATTGACGATGAAATCTGGCCGTTGCCCAAATACCGGGAACTGCTGTTCACCAAATAAGCGGAACTCCACTTGAACGCAAAGGACGCGACTCTGCCCGGCATTAGCAACCGCCTGCACAGATTCGCGTCCTTTCTGTATCTGCCGGCACCGGGCCATCGGTGTCTCATTCAGCCGCATTGTGGCACCCGCCTGCCGTTATCGGCGGCAAAGCTACCGGTTTCAGACTCCAAAATCATCCTTTTATCCCGGAAGTTGCACATTTTTGCAACAAATGCGTAATAATTCATTTTTTCTTTTTACATTTGTGCTATATAACACAGTTATGCAGCACTCATGGTAAAAGTAAACTTGTCAGACATCAATGTACCGGAGCTGATCGCCGATATGTGGAGACCTCTCAGTGAAGAGCAACGGGAGTTCCTCGCCGAGCACTTTACACTTCAGAATTACAAGAAAAATGAAGTAATTCATTGTGAAGGTGAGACACCTACCCACCTCATGTGCCTGTTGAGCGGGAAGGTAAAAATCTACAAGGACGGCGTAGGAGGCAGAAGCCAGATTATCCGCATGGTAAAGCCTGTGGAGTATTTCGGCTATCGGGCTTACTTTGCCAAGGAGGACTACGTGACTGCCGCTGCGGCTTTCGAGCCGTCCCTGATTTGCCAGATTCCCATGAGTGCCATCATGACCCTGGTCGCACAGAACAACGACCTGGCCATGTTCTTCATCCGGCAGCTTTCCATCGACTTGGGCATTGCCGATGAGCGTACTGTCAACCTGACCCAAAAGCACATCCGTGGACGCCTGGCCGAGTCGCTGCTGTTCCTGAAAGAGAGTTACGGACTGGAAGAAGACGGCTCCACCCTCAGCATCTATCTTTCGCGCGAGGACCTGGCAAACCTTTCCAACATGACCACCTCCAACGCTATCCGTACACTGTCGCAGTTTGCCTCCGAAAGACTGATTACCATCGACGGCCGTAAAATCAAGATTATAGACGAAGAAAAGCTGAAGAAAATCAGCAAAATAGGATAAAAGTAAAAGATTAACGACAAATGGTGAATGGCTGATGATATATATCCCAATGGGACATCAGCCATTCACCATTTTCATTTGTCACGTTCCCTTCCTACTACCCGTTCAGCAGGTATCTTTCTGCCTCGATGGCAGCCTTGCATCCACTGGCAGCGGCGGTAATGGCCTGGCGGTAATGGGGGTCGGCCACATCACCGGCAGCAAATACGCCCGGCACCTTGGTGCGCGGAGTGCCCGGTTCGGTCAGGATATAGCCCACCTCGTCCGTGTCCAGATAAGGCTTGAAGATGCCGGAGTTGGGTTCGTGACCGATGGCCAGGAAGAAGCCGTCTATGGGCAGGTCGTAACGTTCCTCGTCAGGCTGTCCCATGCGTTTCACCAGATGTACGCCTTCCACCCCGCCTTCGCCATACAGGCCTACGGCATTGTGCTCGAACAGCACCTCTATCTTCTCGTTGCCCATCACACGTTCCTGCATGATTTTGGAAGCACGCAGGAAAGGCTTGCGGACGATGAGGTAAACCTTGGAAGCCAGTCCGGCCAGATAAGAAGCCTCCTCACAGGCTGTATCTCCGCCTCCTACTACGGCCACCACCTTCTTGCGGTAGAAGAACCCGTCGCACGTGGCACAGGCGCTGACACCGATGCCGGCATATTTCTTCTCGTCCTCCAATCCCAGATACTTGGCGGCAGCTCCGGTGGCAATGATAATGGTATCTGCCTCAATCACCTTTTCGTCGTCAATCGTCACCCGGTAGGGCTTTTGGCTAAGGTCGGCGGCAGTAGCCACTCCATAGCGCAGGTCGGTACCGAAACGTTCGGCCTGCTTGCGCAAATCCTCCATCAGTTGCGGACCGCTGATGCCTTCGGGATAACCCGGAAAGTTTTCCACATCGGTCGTAGTGGTCAGCTGTCCGCCCGGTTGCAGTCCTTCGTACAACACCGGCGAAAGGTTGGCACGACTCGCATAGATTGCCGCTGTATATCCGGCAGGGCCCGATCCGATAATCAGGCATTTCACTCTTTCTGTATCCATATCTTTCACTTTTAAATTTTAAATTTCATTCTTCACATTGCATCACCTCAAATCAATCACCTCTGCACCCGGATATTCCTTGGGGTCGAAAGTAAAGAAGCGGTCGGGGTAGGACTGACCGGTTTCGTAAGACGTGACCGAAACAACCGCCACGTCCTTCCCACCCCGCTGGGCCATACTGATTCTCAAGGGACGGAACGTATTTTTCTGCACATAGAGGATAATGCACTGCAATTCCTGCTTCGGGTCGGTAGAAGTCAGAATGACCTCGTAAGCATTCAGCTTCTGCCCGGTGGCCGTATTGCCCGTCTTCAGGCTATAGCCTTGTCTGTACGAATACAGCAGGGCGTAGGGATTCAGGCTTTGCAGTTCATCGGGGGTAGGCTCCGATACATTCACTTCCTCACTGGAAGTGAGATAACTCCACTGGGTATGTCCGTCGAACCAAGTCTTGACACCTTCGGTCTCCAGCACGAACTTGTCACCCTTCAGGAAAATGGTGCCCGAGGCCGTGTTTCCCTGTGACTGCACCGTAAACGTGGCTTTGATGCCTCCGGCCTTCTCGAAGTTGCCGGCCGTACGGTCCAGAATCTGGCGGGCATCCGGCTGCTGCGCCCACACCTGAAGAGCGAGGCACAACATCCCGATTAATCCTAATATACCTTTAATTCTCATATTTTTCAAACATTCGGTCATTGCAAATTGTTCAGTCGCATTTCCAGGTCGTTCTCATCGATACAGAATACCTCACGTGGCTTACTGCCCTGTGCAGGGCCTACGATGCCGGCCTTCTCCAACTGGTCCATCAGCCGTCCGGCCCGGTTGTAACCGATGGCAAACTTACGCTGGATGAGCGAGGTGGAGCCTTGCTGGTGGACAACTATCAATCGGGCGGCATCCTCAAAGAGCGGGTCAAGACGGCCCATGTCCACATCGCCCAAATCTCCGCCCGCACTTTCATCCACATACTCGGGGAGGTAGAAAGCAGTGGGATAGCCTTGCTGACGGGCAATGTATTTCGTAATCTCGGCCACCTCGGGCGTGTCGATGAAAGCGCACTGCACGCGTACCGGGTCTGCCCCTTGCAGAAACAGCATGTCGCCGCGGCCTATCAGCTGGTTGGCCCCCGGACGGTCGAGGATGGTGCGGGAGTCTACCATGGCCGACACGCGGAAGGCGATACGGGCGGGGAAGTTGGCCTTGATGGTACCCGTGATGATGTTCGTCGTGGGTCGCTGTGTGGCTATAATCATGTGGATACCTACCGCACGGGCCAATTGGGCAATACGGGCAATGGGCAGTTCCACATCCTTGCCCGCCGTCATAATCAGGTCGCCGAACTCATCAATCACCACCACGATGTAGGGCATGTAGCGGTGTCCCTTTTCGGGATTGAGGCGGCGGTTGATGAACTTCTCGTTATATTCCTTCACGTTGCGCACATGGGCCAGCTTCAGCAAGTCGTAGCGCGTATCCATCTCCACACAAAGGGAGTTCAGTGTCTGCACCACCTTGGTTACGTCGGTGATGATGGCATCCCCGCCGTCGGGCAGTTTGGCCAGGAAGTGGTGTTCAATGACCGAATAGATGCTGAATTCCACCTTCTTGGGGTCAACCAGCACAAACTTCAGTTCGGCCGGATGTTTCTTATATAATAAGGAGGTAATGATGGCGTTCAGTCCCACCGATTTTCCCTGTCCCGTAGCACCGGCCACCAGCACGTGGGGCATCTTGGCCAGGTCCACCATGAACACCTCGTTGGTGATGGTCTTTCCCAGGGCAATGGGCAACTCGTAGGTAGACTCCTGGAATTTCTTGCTGCCGATGATGCTCTGCCCCGACACGATTTTCGGATTGGAGTTGGGCACCTCGATACCAATGGTACCCTTGCCGGGAATGGGGGCAATGATGCGGATGCCCAAGGCCGAAAGGCTGAGGGCAATATCGTCCTCCAGACCGCGTATCTTCGAAATGCGCACGCCCTGTTCCGGTGTAATCTCGTACAGGGTTACCGTCGGTCCCACGGTGGCCTTGATGGAGTTGATTTCGATGCCGAAGCTGCGCAGGGTGTTCACAATCTTGTCCTTGTTGGCATTCTGCTCTTCCATGTCGATGGTAGGCCCGTTGTCGTCGTAATGCTTCATCAGGTCGAGCGTGGGGAAGTGGTAGTTCTCCAGATCCAGCCGCGGGTTGTAGGGCTCTGTCTCCTTGCCCTGATAGTCCTCTTCCTCCTCGGCAGCCGCTACCTCAAACCCCGGTTCGCGGTGGCTTTTTTCCTCGGTTTCGGCCGTTGCGGGCTCCGGTTCGGGAGTTTCGATGGTCATGGTCACCTCAGAGGCCGATGTGCGACGTTCAGCCGACGTTTCGTTATTCAGTTCCAGCGTTATCGGCTGTTCATCGTCCTTATCGTCAGGAGCCGTCTCGGGCTGCGGTTCGTCTTCAGTTTTTTCAACCTTGTCTGCTACAGGTTTCTTCTTTTCAGGCTTGCGTCCCTTCACTGTCCACGAATCCCTGAATTCCTCGGGCACGGTCCCCTCGGCACTCTCCTTCTTTTCCTTCCGCCTCAGGAAGTTCAGCGCAAACAGTCCGCGCAGCCACACGACCGTGCGCGCACTCACGTAGATGAGGAAGCAGACCGCCGTGACAAACAGCAGCATCCATACACCCGGAACCCCTATCTGCGACACCAGCCAGTTGCTGACGTTATAGCCGTGCATACCGCCCAGGTAGAGGAACGAGTCCTTGTACTGGTCCATAAAGGCAAAGCCGAAGAACACGGAAAACCATATCATCAGCAGCGAACAGCCTATGAACCACCGCCACAACCTCACCGTGCGCACCTTCATCAGCTTCAGTCCGGCCATGGTGAGAAACACCAGGATGAAGAACGAAGACACGCCGAAGCAGTCGTTTATCAGGTAACTGGCCAGCTGCGCTCCACGCGAGCCGGCATAGTTCTTCACGCCGTTGTCGGTCGAAGCCAGTTGCTGTTCGCCTCCGTCTATGATGCTCTGGTCGGCGGCGCCGGTAACAAAGAACGACGAAAAGGCCAGCAAAAGGTAGACGGAAAAAATGACCAAAATCAAACCGATGACGAAACGGATGGTCTCACTCTTGAAAACGGCCTTCATCTTCTGAAAGAACGACGGAGATGCCGGTTTATCTTTGGGAGTCTCTTTTTTCATTGCAAAAATACTTTCTTGTTTGGCTTGCAAAATTAAGAAAAACTCCGTTAGCAAACCAAATGACAGTGATTTAATTTGCACCACCCTCCAGCTCTTCGATAATCCGTTTCACGTCCACCGGCTGCAGGCGTCCGTACACCTTCTCGCCTATCAGCACCACAGGCGCCAGCCCGCAGGCCCCCACACAGCGCAGGCAGTCGAGCGAGAACTTGCCGTCGGGGGTGGTCTCGCCCACCTCGATACCCAGCACGCGCTTGAACTCCTCAAGCAGCCGCTCCGAGCCGCGCACGTAGCAGGCGGTGCCCATGCAGACCGAAATGGGGTAGCGTCCCTTGGGCGTCATGGTAAAGAAAGTATAGAAGGTGACCACGCCGTAGACCCTGGACACCGGGATGTCCAGCCGGCGGGCTATGATGCGCTGCATTTCCTCGGGCAGATAGCCCAGCAGGTGCTGCGCCTCGTGCAGGATGTTTATCAGTTCGCCCGGCCGGTCGCCGTGGCGCCGGCAGATGTCCTCCACCTGCTCCGCCACATCGCAAGCTAATCTATTGTTGTTGTCAGACATAATCTCTCGGTTTAATGGTTATGATGCCGGCAGGCGTCCGCCCGGAGGAGTCCCGGCGGATGCCTGTCCGACGCTTATTCTATCGACTTGTTGAAATAGTGCGTATGCAGCAGCCGTTCCGCCTTCTCGCCCAGGGGTTTGCCCAGATACTCCTCGTAGAGGGTGCGGATGTAGGGATTGGCGTGCGACTTGCGCAGGGGCTTGGTGGCATCCTCGCGATACAGTGCATTGGCACGGGCATAGAGCACGTCGGAGTGGCCGTGATGGAGCGGCTGTCCGCCGCCGCCGATGCAGCCGCCGGGGCAAGCCATGATTTCAATGACATGATACTCGTTGCGCCCGTTGCGCACGTCGTTCAGCAGATGACGGGCGTTGCCCAAGCCGTGGGCAATGCCCACTTTCAGCTCGAAGCCGTTCAGGTCGATGGCGGCCCGGCGCACGCCTGCCAGCCCCCTCACCTGCTCGAAGTTGACGTTGGACAACGGCTTGCCCGTATAGATTTCGTACACCGAACGCAGGGCCGCCTCCATCACGCCGCCCGTGGCGCCAAAGATGACGCCCGCCCCGGTAGAGGCCCCCAGGGGCATGTCGAACTCGGCGTCGGGCAGAAGGGTGAAGCCGATGTTGGCCTGCTTGATGAGCCGTGCCAGCTCGCGCGTGGTGATGGAGTAGTCCACGTCGGGGCTGCCGTCGGTCTTGAACTCCTCGCGGTCGCACTCGTACTTCTTGGCCAGGCAGGGCATGATGGAGACCACCACCAGCCGCGAGCGCGGAATGCCCATCTTCTCGGCCCAGTAGGTCTTGGCTATGGAGCCGAACATCTGCTGGGGCGAACGGGCCGTAGAGGGGATGTCCAGCAGGTCGGGGAACTGATGCTCGAAGAAGTTGACCCAGGCGGGACAGCACGATGTGAGGATGGGGAGGCGCACCGAGCGGTCGCCGTCCAGGTAGCGGGTCAGGCGGTTCAGAATCTCAGCCCCCTCTTCCATCACGGTGAGGTCGGCCGCAAAGTCGGTGTCGAACACGTAGTCAAAGCCCAGCTCGCGCAGGGCGTAGACCATCTTGCCCGTGACCAGCGTGCCCGCGGGCAGACCGAACTCCTCGCCCAGGGCGGCACGCACGGCGGGCGCCGTCTGCACCACCACGACCTTGTCCGGGTTGGACAGGTCGTCCAGCAGGCGGTTGGTGTGGTCGCGCTCGGTCAGGGCGCCCACGGGACAGACGGCCACGCACTGGCCGCAGTAGGTACACTCGCTGTCGGTCATCATCTTGTCGAAGGCGGGGGCGATGGTGGTGTTGAAACCGCGCCGGATGGCACCCAGCGCACCCACGGTCTGTACATCGTTGCAGACGCTCTCGCAACGGCGGCAGAAGATGCACTTGTCCATGTTGCGCACAATGGACGAGGTGACCTCACGCTTGCGGGGCGACAGCTCGCCGCCGTTGAAGGGCATTTCGCGGATGTTGAAGCGCAAGGCCAGATTCTGCAACTCGCAGTTGCCCGACTTGGGACAGGTGAGGCAGTCGTTGGGATGGTCGGAGAGAATCAGCTCGGCCACCACACGGCGGGCGTTCATCACCCGCAGCGTGCTGGTGCGCACCACCATGCCGTCCGTGCAGCGGGTGGCGCAGGCGGGGGCCAGATTCCTCCGCCCCGCCACCTCGACCACGCAGATGCGGCACGAGGCGGGGTTGTTCTTCACGCAGGTGCCCTTCAGGTCGATGTGGCACAGGGTAGGTATGTCGATGCCAATCTTTCGGGCAGCCTCCAGGATGGTGGTCCCGGCCGGCACCGTGATGTAGTGGCGGTCTATCTGTAAGGTAATCTGTCTTTCGTCCATAATGCTTGCGTATTAGAAGTCAACTGACGGTAATGGCCTTGAACTTGCACCGCGCCATGCACATGCCGCACTTGATGCACTTGCCGGGGTCTATCACGTGAGGCTTGCGCACGTCGCCCATGATGGCGTCCGCCGGGCAATGCTTGAAGCACAGGTGGCAACCCACACAGAGCGTGGGGTTGATGACATAAGTGAGCAACGCCTTGCACTGCCGGGCACGGCACACCTTGTCGCGGACGTGCTCCAGGTATTCGTCGTAGAAGTTGTCCAGCGTGGAGAGTACGGGGTTGGGCGACGTCTGGCCCAGCCCGCAGAGGGCGGTGTCCTTGATGACCCTGCCCAGGGTGGAGAGCTTCTCCAGGTCCTGCTCCGTCCCCTTGCCGGAGGTAATCTTGTTGAGCAGCTCCAGCAAGCGCTTGTTGCCGATGCGGCAGGGAGTACACTTGCCGCACGACTCCTCGACGGTGAAGTCCAGGTAGAAGCGGGCGACAGACACCATACAGTCGTCCTCGTCCATCACAATCATGCCGCCGGACCCCATCATGGAGCCCGCCGCCAGCAGGTTGTCGAAGTCGATGGGCGTGTCCAGGTGCTTCTCCGTCAGGCATCCGCCCGAGGGGCCTCCCGTCTGCACGGCCTTGAACTTCTTCCCGCCCTTGATTCCGCCGCCAATCTCGTAGATGACCTCGCGGAGGGTAGTGCCCATGGGCACCTCTATCAGCCCCACATTGTTTATCTTTCCCGCCAGGGCAAACACCTTCGTCCCCTTGGAGCGCTCCGTCCCGATGGAGGCGAACCACTCGGCCCCCCGGGTGAGGATGACGGGGATGTTGGCCAGCGTCTCCACATTGTTCACGTTGGTGGGCTTGCCCCGGTAGCCGCTCTCGGCCGGGAAGGGCGGCTTCAGCGTGGGTTCGCCGCGCTTGCCCTCCATGGAGTGAATGAGCGCCGTCTCCTCGCCGCAGACAAAAGCGCCCGCACCGTAGCGTATCTCGATGTCGAAACTGAAGTCCGTGCCCAGTATCCGCGTGCCCAGCAGGCCGTAGTCCCTCGCCTGCCCGATGGCGGTCTTCAGGCGGTGGATGGCCAGGGGATATTCCGCCCGGATGTAGACCAGCCCCCTGCCGGAGCCGATGGCATAGCCGCAGATGGCCATGGCCTCCACCACCGAGTGCGGGTCGCCCTCCATGATGCTGCGGTCCATGAAGGCGCCGGGGTCGCCCTCGTCGGCGTTGCACACCACATACTTCACGTCGGCCTGCCGGCTGGCAGCGAACTCCCACTTCAGGCCCGTGGGGAATCCTCCCCCGCCCCGTCCGCGCAGGCCCGAGCGCTTGATGACGTCCACCACGTCGGCGGGCTGCTTGTGGAGCAGGCAGTCCGCCAGGGCCAGATAGCCGTGGCGGGCAATGTACTCCTCGATGTTCTCGGGGTCGATGAATCCGCAGTTGCGCAGGGCAATGCGCTTTTGCTTGCGGTAGAAGTCCATGTGCTTGGAGTCGCTCACCGTGCGCCCGTCCTTGGGGTCGACATAGAGCAGACGCTCCACCTTGCGGCCGCCCACAATGTGCTCTGTCACGATTTCCTCCGCATCTTCGGGAGCCACCTGCGTGTAGAACGTGTTGTCGGGAATCACCTTGACGATGGGCCCCTTCTCGCAGAAGCCGAAGCAGCCCACGGTGATGACCTCCACGCGGTCGTCCGCGCCTTTCGCGGCCAGTGCCGCCTTCAGACGGTCGGCAATGAGGCGGCTCGACGAGGCTTTGCATCCGGTTCCCCCGCAAACCAGAATCTGCAGATGCTCCGCGCCTCCGGCCAGCCCGCAGCATGGCGCCTCCACGCTGCGGTTGCTCTCCTCGCGCAGTAGCAGTGCCTGGCGGGCACGCTGTCTGATTGCTTGCAAATCTTGGGTAGTCTGTATCTTCATGTATATCAGATTTGGTCAAATACAAAGATAGCGATAAGTTTTCATTATCAAAATGAAAGCAACATAGATTTTGATTCCCCAAGTGCCATAATCCATTTCACCTGCCTGTTCGGGCATCAAACCTCCTTAACCGGCCTCCCGACCTCTTTTTATCGAAAAATATCAGGAAAAGCATTAATAAAACAGAAAAGAAGCATTGAAAATGCAGTCATATTTGTAATGAGTACAAACAACATTATCTTTGCTTCCTGAAGTTATTATTCACTCAGGTTTCACACTTACGGAACCCATGTTATTTATTTCACTAAAAACTATCCGACCATGAAAAAACGTTTCTTATTCTTCGTCGCAACAGCCCTCATCAGCGCCCTGACAGCATTCGGCCAGACAAAAGAGTACCAGCTTTCAAGCCACATTCTCGACATCAACCAGGGCAAGCCGGCAACCGGAGTCAAAATCACCTTGGAAAAGCAGGACAAAGACGACCACTGGACCGTTATCGATGAAAAGACGACCAACCCGGACGGCCGCGTGAAAGATTTCCTTGAACGAGACGGAAACGACCATAAAGGCATCTACCGGTTGACTTACCACGTTGCGCCCTATTTCGAAGCACAAAAGCAATCTACTTTCTACCCCTTCATCGAAGTGGTGTTTGAAATTAAAGACAACAACCATTACCACGTCCCCATCACCCTTTCGCCCTACGGATACTCCACCTATCGGGGCAGCTGACGCCTTACAATGCCCGAAAGGCAGCCGCACACTTCACGCCACATTCCCCATGCGACCTTCGTCAAGGAGCACATCCCCTATCTTTTTTTAGGAAGAAACAAACCTTTTTCCTATCTTTGCAAACCGAATATAAGCAGATTACGCTTAGACTCCCAAACAATATGAAGAAAGAAAGCCAAGTGATATTTGACCGAAACGTGGTGGAATTTGTGACCGTAGCCGCCGAGTTCTGCAAGTTTCTGGAGCAGGCCGAAGGAATGAAACGTCCGACTTTCGTGGACACATCCCTGAAGATACTCCCCCTACTCTACCTGAAGGCTGCCATGCTGCCGCCCTGCGAAGCGATGGGCGAAGAAGAGCCGGAAAACTATGTGACCGAAGAGGTTTACGAGATTGTCCGCATGAACCTGGCAGGCATACTGGGCGAGAAGGACGATTATCTGGACGTCTTTGTCTCGGACATGAAGTACAGCGACCAGCCCATCACGAAGTGCATCTCTGAAGACTTGGCCGACATCTACCAGGACATCAAGGACTTTGTCTTTGTCTTCCAGCTGGGGCTGAACGAAACCATGCACGACGCCCTGGCCCTCTGCCGCGAGAACTTCGCCCTCTACTGGGGACAGAAGCTCGTGAACACCCTGCGCGCCCTGCACGACGTGAAGTACGGACAGCCGGACGAGGACGAAGAGGACAGCGGAGCCCACCACGATGATGACCCCATTTTTTAATCCCAGAGCCATGGTAATCAGAAGAACAATAGATAAAGAAGAGCTGAAGGACATGCCCAAGGCCGCCTTTCCCGGACAGATACACGTGGTGCAGACACCCCAAGAGGCCGAAAGAGCCGTCGCCTATCTGAAAACCTGCCCCCTGCTGGGGATAGACAGCGAGACGCGCCCCTCGTTCAACCGGGGAGAGACGCACAAGGTGGCGCTGCTGCAGGTTTCGTCGGAAGAGCACTGCTTCCTGTTCCGCCTCAACCTGACGGGACTGACACTGCCCATCATCCTACTGCTGGAGAGCCCCAAGGTGACCAAGGTGGGCCTCTCGCTCAAAGACGACTTCATGATGCTGCACAAGCGCGCGCCCTTCGAGCAACGCGCGTGCATCGAGCTGCAGGAATTTGTCCGTCCCTTCGGCATCCAGGAGAAAAGCCTGCAAAAGATTTACGGCATCCTGTTCGGCGAGAAGATATCCAAAAGCCAGCGCCTCTCCAACTGGGAAGCGGGCGAACTGACCGAACCCCAAAAGCTGTATGCAGCCACAGATGCCTGGGCCTGCCTCAACATCTACAACAAACTGCAGGAGCTGAAGCAGACGGGCGACTTTGAAATTGAAACCGATACGGAAGAGGAAAGTAAGAACGAAAATAAAGAATAAGGGCAAGCGGAAGCATGAGCCGACGGGAACTGCCCTGTTTAACCCAATGGACAAACGGAATAAAATGTATAAAGTATATCTGAAACCCGGCAAGGAAGAGTCGCTGAAACGCTTCCACCCGTGGGTGTTCTCGGGCGCCATCGCCCGCCTGGAGGGCGAACCCGAGGAAGGCGAAGTAGTGGACATCTACACCTCACAGAAAGAATTCATAGCCAAGGGACATTGGCAGATAGGCAGCATTGCCGTGCGCGTGCTGAGCTTTGACGCAAACGAAGCCATCGACGCCGCCTTCTGGAAGCGCCGCCTGCAAACGGCCTACGACATGCGCCGCAGCATAGGCATTGCCGACCATCCCGACAACAACACCTACCGCCTGGTACACGGCGAGGGCGACAACCTGCCGGGGCTGGTGGTGGACATCTACGCACGCACCGCCGTGATGCAGGCCCACTCGGCCGGCATGCACCTGGAGCGCATGGTGATAGCAGACGCCTTGGCCGAGGTGATGGACGGACAGATAGACAACATCTACTACAAGTCGGAAACAACCCTCCCCTTCAAGGCCGACCTCTACCCCGAAAACGGATTCCTGAAGGGAGGCAGCCGGGACAACGTGGCCATGGAATACGGCTTGAAGTTCCACATAGACTGGCTGAAGGGACAGAAGACGGGCTTCTTCGTAGACCAGCGCGAAAACCGGGCCCTGCTGGAACGCTATGCCCGCGGACGCAGTGTGTTGAACATGTTCTGCTACACAGGAGGATTCTCTGTCTACGCCATGAGAGGCGGAGCCAAATTAGTGCATTCGGTGGACAGCTCGGCCAAGGCCATCGACCTGACCAACAAGAACATTGCCCTGAACTTTCCCGACGACACGCGCCACGCCGCCTATGCCGAAGACGCCTTCAAGTATCTGGAACGCATGGGCGACCAGTATGACCTCATCATTCTGGACCCGCCCGCCTTCGCCAAACACCGCGACGCCCTGCGCAACGCCCTGCAAGGCTACCGCAAACTGAACGTGAAGGCCTTCGAGAAAATCAAGCCGGGAGGCATCCTCTTCACATTCTCATGCTCGCAGGCGGTCAACAAAGAGCAGTTCCGGACAGCCGTATTCACCGCTGCCGCCATGTCGGGGCGCAATGTGCGCATCCTGCACCAGCTCACCCAACCGGCCGACCATCCCGTCAACATCTACCATCCCGAAGGGGAATACCTGAAAGGACTGGTACTCTACGTGGAGTAAAAGGCCGGGAAAACAGGCAAAACAGCTAAATAGTGTTAACAAACAGCATTTTCCCATCAATTTATTATGTTATATAACACAAAGACCCTTATCTTTGCACTGTGTTTTTCATGGTATTAGATTTAAGGTTAATAAAGATTGGGTGTCTGGGATAGATACCCTTCTTTTTTTTATGCCTATTTGTTCCCTCCCCCGAAAAAATCATTCGGCCAGTTTTCTGGCCATTTCCGAAAAACACTTGCAAAATGTCGCTCCAAATGAATTTCTGCTGACACAGGCTTTCTGCAAAAAGCGCAAAACAGAAGCCGGAAGAGCACTTTCAGGTTGTTTGGGTCGCCCACCGTGCAAGCTCCGTCCGTCCACCGTGCTTGCTTCGTCCGTGCAGATTGCTTGCTCGGAACACGCAGATTGCTTGCCGGAAGCCCGCAAAATGCTTGTGCGGAACGCACAAAAGCCTTGTTACGCCCTCCCGAAAAGGCAGCCGCCTCCTTCAAAATGGCTTTCGGAAGCTGCAAAGAGGGCGTTTTTCTACCTCGGGAGCCCTATTTTCCTCTCTTTCAAATGTAAGGATTTCGCTATCCGGCTGCCATGCAGGAGGTTACGGCAATCCGCGTCCGTTTTTCCGCACAAGCCGGGCGGAAGGCCGGAAAAAACGGATTCTCACGCATCAGGAAAGCCAAAGTGTCAAAATGTAAAATGAGGAAATCGTAAGCGGCACACCCAAGAAGGAGCACACTCCGGTTTGGGCTATCCGAAACAAGAAATCTGTTTCCGCGTTCTGCGCCCGGAAATGCCCCTGCACGGTTTTCGGGCAATTCTCATTTTCCTCCTAAAAAAGTGAAACGTTACTTGTTTTTCTCCTCGTGGTATCGTACATTTGCATACTTATGTAAAAACCAAAAATCTGTTTATCTTAAAAACTTAAACAAAAAAAGCTATGAACATCAAAGTCCGCCTGATTATCATGAACTTCCTGCAGTTTGCCGTGTGGGGTTCCTATCTGACATCCATGGGCAGCTATCTGGTCAACGTCAATCTGGCAGCACACATCGGAATCTTCTACGCCATGCAGGGCATCGTCTCCCTCTTCATGCCGGCCATCATAGGCATCATTGCCGACCGCTGGATTCCCGCACAACGGCTTTTGAGCATCAGCCATTTCATAGCTTCTTTCTTCACCGGACTTACAGGTTACTACGGCATGAAATACGGGGCTGAAGTGGAGTTCGGCACCCTCTTCACCTTCTACTCGCTGAGCGTAGCCTTCTACATGCCCACGCTGGCCCTGTCCAACTCGGTGGCCTACAACGCCCTGGACAAGGCCGGACTGGACACCATCAAGAACTTCCCCCCCATCCGCATCTTCGGCACCATCGGATTCATCTGCTCCATGTGGCTGGTGGACATTCTGGGATTGCAGAACGATTACGGGCAGTTCCTGGTGTGCGCCCTCATCGAGGTCATCTACGCCTTCTATGCCCTGACGCTCCCCTCCTGTCCCACGAACCGGGGCGGACAGAACAAATCGCTGGTGGAAGCGCTGGGCCTGCGCGCCTTTGCCCTGTTCAAGCAGAAGAAGATGGCCATCTTCTTCCTCTTCTCCATGCTGCTGGGCGTGTCGCTGCAAATCACCAACGGCTTTGCCAATCCCTATATCAAGAGTTTCGGCAGCATCCCCGAGTTTGCCGATACCTTCGGCGTGCAGCACGCCAACATCCTGATTTCCCTGTCGCAGGTGTCCGAGACGCTCTGCATCCTGCTGATTCCCTTCTTCCTCAAACGCTTCGGCATCAAATACGTGATGCTGATAGCCATGCTGGCCTGGGTATTGCGCTTCGGCCTGTTCGGAGCGGGCAATCCGGGCAGCGGCGTGTGGATGTTCATCCTCTCGATGATTGTCTACGGCGTGGCATTCGACTTCTTCAACATATCCGGTTCTCTGTTTGTTGACCGCGAAACCGATAAAGACATCCGCTCCAGTGCTCAGGGGCTGTTCATCATCATGACCAACGGACTGGGCGCCACCATCGGCACCCTGGGAGCACAGGCGGTAGTAAACTATTTTGTAGACTTCAACAGCGATGTCCCGCAAGTGGAACAATGGCAATGCGCCTGGTACACCTTTGCCGCATACGCACTGGTAGTGGCTGTCGTGTTTGCCCTGGTATTCAAGTACAAGCACCGGCCGGAAGACATATAACCCCAACAACATGAACAAGACCAAAAAAGAACTGCAGGTTCTCAACATATCCAACAGCCAGGAACAGGCCGGTGCCTACGCGCTGGTGCTGGGCGAAGTGGACGGCGACCGCCAGCTGCCCGTCATCATTGGCAGCAACGAGGCCCAATACATTGTCATCGAACTGAGAGGCATTGTCCCGCCACGCCCGCTGACCCACAACCTGTTTGCCTCCGTACTCGAAGCGATGGGCGCCAAACTGATGCGCGTGCTCATCTACCGGGTGGAAAACGGCATCTTCTATTCTTATATCTACCTGAAATACGGAGAAAACATCATGCGGGTAGACGCACGCACCAGCGATGCCGTCGCATTGGCGTTACGGATGAATGCACCCATCCTGGTCTATGAAGAGATACTTGAACAAGAAGGAATACGGATGGAAGACTTTATCGAAAAAGAGACATCCGCCTCTCCCCGGAAACCCACCCTGCAATCATTGGAAGCCGCCTTGCAGAAGGCCGTCGAAAGCGAAGACTATGAACTCGCCGCCCAGCTACGCGACCAGATAAACCAACTGAAGACCCCGTAAACAAACGTCCTGAAAACGCCCAAACCAAGCATTATGCACGTATTCTATACACCCCAGATACAGACATGCGCCGAACTGCCCGAAGAGGAAGCCGCACACGCCGTACGCGTGCTGCGCCTGCAAGCCGGCGACGAGGTGATGCTCACCGACGGCGAAGGCTGCTTCTACCGCGCCGAGATAACCACCGCCACCAATAAGCGCTGCCTGGTGCGCGTCCTCGAAACACAGCCACAGGCCCCCTTGTGGAGCGGACACCTGCACATAGCCATGGCGCCGACCAAGAACATGGACCGCACGGAGTGGTTTGCCGAGAAGGCCACAGAGATTGGCTTCGACGAACTGACCTTCCTGAACTGCCGCTTTTCGGAGCGACGGGTCATCAAGACCGAACGCATTGCAAAGATACTGGTGTCGGCCATGAAGCAGTCGCTCAAGGCACGCCTGCCACGGCTGAACGAAATGACCGACTTCGACCGTTTTGTGACACAGCCCTTTACGGGCCAGAAATTCATTGCTCACTGCTACGAAGGCGAGAAGCCCCTGCTGAAGGACGTGGTGCAGCACGGTGAAGACGCACTGGTGCTGATAGGCCCCGAAGGCGACTTCAGCCCGGAAGAGGTGGAGAAAGCCCTGGCCAACGGCTTCCGCCCCATCAGCCTGGGCCGCTCCCGACTACGCACAGAAACGGCTGCCCTGGTAGCCTGCCATATACTGAATCTACTTAACCAATAAAAAAAACAAAGAGATGAACAAGAAATTATGTTTGAAGTTGTCAGCATGGATCATGCTGCTGTTTGTGGCAACTGCCTGCTCGAAAAAAACAGAGTACACCAACGCCATCCCCGGCGATGCAACAGCCGTATTTTCGTTCAACCTGAACGAGTTGGGCAAGAAAGCGGGAGGCAGCGAGGAAAACAAGGCCCTCATCGAAAAGATGACGGAAGCATTGGGACAAAGCAACCTGAACGCCGCTACCGTTGACCAGCTGAAGACCATCGTGAAAGACCCGAAAGCATCGGGCATCGACCTGAGAGAGCCCGTGTACATCTTCCGCTCGGCCGACTTTCCCGTTGCCCTGCTGGCCAAGGTGAACAACGAAGACGACTTGCAGAAGCTCATCGGCCTGGGCGAGAAGGAACAGGCCTGCACCCCCGTGGCCGAAGGCGAAGGCTACCGCTACACCACCATCAACAACCAACTGTTGCTGGCCTTCACCCCGACTACGGTCATCATGACCGACTATGGTAACGAAGCCGCCACGCAGGAAAAGATGCTGGCCAACCTGGCCACAGTGCTGAAGCAGACAGCCGAAAACAGCATTAACGCCGACGAGGGCTTCCAGAAGGCTGTAGGAATGAAGAAGGACATCACCCTGTATGCCTCGTACGCAGCCCTGCCCAAGATGTACACAGAAGCCCTCCGTTCGACCATGCCCAACATCCCCAATTGGGAAGGAATGATAATCCTGGGCGGACTGTCGTTCGAAAAAGGCCAAATCGTCATTGATATGGAACCCTACGCCAAAGATGCCGAACTGAAAGCCTACATCGAAAAGCAGAGTGAAGCCACCCTTCCCCTCCAGAACAAATACCTGAGCAACTATCCCCCCGCCACCTGGTGCTACCTCACCATGGGTGTCAACGGAGAGAAGGCCGTCAGCAACCTGCAGGAGACCAATGCCCTCGCCATACTGCCTGACGGACAACGCCAACTGCTGGAACAGCTGCTGAAATCCCTGCGCAACGACGTAAGCGCGGGCGCCTTCATGGAAAAAGGCATGCCCACCGTGTTGCTCTGCGCCGAAACCGAGGACGAAAACCTGCTGAAGACTTTCTTCGAAAAAGCTACCGAACAGCACCTGCTGAGAAAGAACGAAATGATACAAGTGAACGACCAGGAATACGTCTTCCAGTCGCTCTTCAAAGTCTACTTCGGCATCAAGGACAAGAACCTCTACATCACCAACGGAGAGCAGCTCTACAAGGACCTCATGGCCGGCAAGAACCCCGACAATGAGAAAATGCCCTACGCCGACAAGCTGAAAGGCAAGAACTCGGCCTTCATCCTCAACATCGAAGCCATCTGCTCGCAGCCCGAAGTAGGGCTCGCCATGCAAAGCATGAGAGACAAGGAGCTCGTTGAACTTTGGCAGATAGTCCAGAAGATGACCCACATCGAAGCGACAAGCGACGGACAACACGCCCAAGGCGTAATCGGCCTGAAAGACAAGGACCAGAATGCGCTGAAGTTCATAGTAGACAACATCAAGCAGTTGGCAGGAGGCTTCTGACCCCTCCCAACAGCGCACAACCCACCGGGCACGGACCGTGCAGAGCGGCTGGGCAACGGACTGCAACCCCGTCCGTGCCCTCCCCCCTGCGTAGTCCGTGCCTGTCCAATGAAAAGCTACCGTCACACCTATTTTCCAGAAGACAATCCTCCGCATGAACAGCATCCATCTCAATCAAGCCCTTCCCCAAGTGTTCGCCGGCCGCGACAACGTGGTTTCCAACGTGTGGCAGCGGGACGTGGCCTTCCTCAAAGGCCGCCGCTACCTGATAGAAGCCGCCTCGGGCACGGGCAAATCCTCGCTTTGCAGCTACATCTACGGCTATCGCCGCGACTACAAGGGCCTCATCGACTTTGACGGACAGGACATCCGCCGCCTCTCCACCCGCCAATGGGTCACCGTCAGAGAACGCTCGCTCAGCATCCTGTTCCAGGACCTGCGCATCTTCCCCGAACTCACCTCCATGGAGAATGTGTTGCTGAAGAACCGTCTGACCGGACACAAGACGAAAGAAGAAATCAACACCCTGTTCGAGACAATGGGCATAGCGGACAAGACGGACGAAAAGGCCGGCAAACTCTCCTTCGGCCAGCAGCAGCGGGTGGCCTTCATCCGCAGCCTCTGCCAGCCCTTCGACTTCATCCTGCTGGACGAACCGGTCAGCCACCTGGACGACGCCAACGGAGCCGTCATGAGCCGCCTGCTGGAAGAAGAAGCCCGCAGACAGGGGGCAGGCATCCTTGTCACCTCCATCGGGAAGCACCTGAAACTTGACTACGACACCATCCTAAAACTCTGACACCCCATGAACAGACTTGTTTGGAAACTCCTCCGCCAGCACATCAGCATCGGCCAACTGGCCGGATTCTTTCTGGCCAACCTCTTCGGCATGACGATTGTCCTGCTGGGCATCCAGTTCTATCAGGACGTGCTGCCCATCTTCACCCAGGGCGACAGCTTCATGAAGAAGGAATACATCATCGCCACCAAAAAGCTCAACCTGCTGAGCAACCTCACCGAGAGCGGAAACACCTTCAGCAACGACGAAGTGGAGAAACTGAAGCAGCAACCCTTCACCCGCAGCGTGGGAGCCTTCACCCCCTCGCTGTTCAAGGTTTCGGCCGGAATGGCCATGCAGGGGACGGGCATCCAGCTATCTACCGAAATGTTCTTCGAGTCCGTGCCCGACGAGTATGTAGACGTCAGCCTGGAGAGGTGGCATTTCGACAAGGACAGCCGCTCCATCCCCATCATCATTCCACGCAACTACTTGAACCTCTATAACTTCGGCTTCGCCCAAAGCCGCAGCCTGCCCAAGCTGACCGAAGGGCTGATAGGACTGATACAGATGGACATCCTGATACGCGGCAACGGGCAGACCGAACGCTACAAAGGCAACATCGTGGGCTTCTCCAACCGGCTGAACACCATTCTGGTGCCCCAGTCGTTCATGGACGAGGCCAACCGCCGCTTCGCTCCCGACAAGGAAGCCCATCCGTCGCGCCTGATTGTGGGAGTGAAGAATCCTGCCGACCCCGCCATCAGCCAATACTTCCAGCAGAACAGCTACGAGACCGAAGGCGACAGCCTGGACGCTGGCAAGACCACCCACTTCCTGCGCCTCATCACCGGCATCGTGCTGGGCGTGGGCCTGTTCATCAGCATCCTGTCCTTCTACATCCTGATGCTGAGCATTTTCCTGCTGTTGCAGAAGAACACCGTCAAGCTGGAGGACCTGCTGCTCTTAGGCTACAGCCCCGCCCGGGTGGCCCTCCCCTACAACCTGCTGACCACCGGGCTGAACCTGCTTGTGCTGCTGCTCGCCGTAGTGGGCACGCTTCAGGTGCGCCACCTCTACCTTCCCGTCTTGCAAGACCTGTTCCCCAGACTGGAAGAGGCCTCCTTGTGGCCAGCCGTCCTGACCGGCTTCCTGCTGTCAGCAGTTGTATCCGTCCTGAACATCCTAAGCATACGGAAGAAAATAAACGGCATCTGGAAGGGCCGGCACTGAATAGAAGGTGTTTCACCCAGTTGTGTACCCAGTACTTGCAAGGAAGTACTGGGGTACCTGCGTAAGCCTACTCAAAGACTTGCAGGGAAGTACTGGAGTAAGTGACAAAAAATCATCTGAACTATTACCAAGGATTGGTGAAAGACATCTCAAGAAGCACTCGAATCCCCACCGGAAATCTCTGATGAATCCTCCTCCTTCCCTTGATGCTTGTACATATAATCTTTGGGGGACATGCCATATCTCTCCTTGAACGAACTGGAGAAATGTGATAAATTGACATAACCGGTAGCATAGGCAATCTCAGAGATAGTCAGTTTCTTATCTTCGGCCAATAGAGTAGCCGCCTGCTGCAAGCGAATGTTTTTGATAAAATCTCGAGCAGAAAGATTGGTCAGTTCTTTCAGTTTCCTATGGATATGTACCCTACTTAAGCCCACCTCATTCGCCAACATTTCAACATTCAGGTCAGGATCAGCCAAATGTTCATTCACCACTTTCATAACCTTCTCCATCAGCTTCTCGTCACCAGACTTTATTTCAATCTTCTCCATTTTGCTCTCTTGCTGCTGTGCCCCGCTAAACTTGTTACGAAGCAAACGTCGGTTGGAAATAAGATTGGCAATAACACCTTTTAATAATTCTGTATTAAATGGCTTTACGATGTAAGCATCTGCACCAATATCTATACCTTCCAGCTTATCCTCCGGTTTTGACTTGGCCGTCAGAAGGACAACTGGAACGTGGTTAACATTCGTATTCTGCTTTATTTTACGACAAAGGGTCAGCCCATCCATCTCGGGCATCATAATATCACTTATAACCAGATCAGGAGCATCAGAAAGAACCAGTTCATAAGCTTCTTTACCATTGCAGCACGTCTGTACCCTATATTCTCCCGAGAGTTCTTCCTTCAGATAAGCCCGTATTTCTTCCTCATCTTCCACCACCAGCACCTTCAAGCGAGTTTTAGCTTTCAAAGGTTTATCACTGCCGGTTTTCGTAGCTTCTTCATCCAAAGCCGGTTCGGAAGTAGGACGCATAGGCATCCCCGGTAAACTGTGTGTTACTACAGTTTCTCCTGCACCCATTTCGAGTTCATCCGCCCTCAGGTGGGCTGCCCCCAACGGAATGCGGATAACGAAACGGCTGCCCGAAGTATCCTCACGATTCTCTGCAAAGATTAAGCCATGATGCAGTTGTACCAGCGAGCGGGACAGATGCAGGCCGATGCCCGTACCGAAATTGGAATTGGTCACATCGTTGTTTATCTGATAGAAACGTTCGAAAATCTGGTCTATCTTATCCTTATCTATGCCAATACCGTTGTCTGTCACCGTAATCTCGAAATATTCTTTCAGTGCATCCTTCCGCGAAGGGTCTTTTCCCGTAGTAAGCTTGACCTGAATCTCGCCCTCTTCGGGCGTGTACTTGAAAGCATTTGACAGAATGTTCATCAGAATCTTGTCAAAGTTGTTCAAGTCTATCCAGACTTTCAGTTGCGGCATGTCATGCACGAAGCTGAAGCGAATCTTCTTCTTTTTGGCCATATAGTCAAAAGTCAGCATCACATCGTCAATAAAGCCTACCATATCTGTCTCACGGAACTTCATGAACATTTGCCCCTTATCCAGCTTTCGAATGTCCATCAACTGATTAATCAACCGCAGAATCCGTTGTGCATTCCAATAAATCATCAGATAGGTTTTGTGCAGTTCCGAATCCTTCTTGTCCGAAAGCAGTTTCTCAAGCGGATTGATAATCAACGTCATCGGAGTACGTATCTCATGAGAAATATTGATAAAGAACTGCAGTTTGGCCTCGTTTAATTGTTCTATGTGTTCACGCTTCATAATCTCGCGACGGTGACGCATACGAGAATACAGATAATTCACAATGCCTGCCACCAGCAAGCCAAAGAGGATGACGTATATTAAATATGCCCACCAAGTTTCATACCAGGGAGGCGAAATAAGAATTTGAACCGCACGTACTTCGGAAGCTTGCCCGTGCAGCAAAGCCCTGACAGAAAACGTATATTTTCCCGGAGGAAGGTTGTTATAAGTCACACGGTTTACGCCAGGTTCCGTTGTCGACCACTGACGGCTCAGTTCCTCAATGCGATATTGATAGGAAATCTGCTCAGGCACATTATATTGTAAGGTTGAAAACACGATACTGAACGTATTGTCATCATGGGATAGCTGAAACTGCCGAGCATCCTGTACAATCCCATCGATAACCGCTTTCCCGCCAGAGAGTGTATTTTTATGTACAGGACGATTGAAAATGAAGAAATCGGTTATCCAGACTTGAATATCTTTTGAACCACTGTCGATGGCATCCGGCCAAAAGCTGGTAACACCGTTTACTCCACCAAAATAGATTTTGCCCGAACGGCCCTTAAAGAAAGCACCGTGCATAAATTCATTGCCCTGCAATCCATCGCCTACATAATAATTAATGAAATGTCCTTCTGTCACATTATACTTACTGACACCCCAATAAGTGCTAATCCATATATTGGAATTTCCATCCTCACACAATCCACAAATTACATTATTGGGAAGGCCATCCTTTGTCGTAAATCTCTGCACTGTTGCACTTTTTTTATCAAACCGGAAAAGACCGTCGGTCGTACCGGCCCAAATGTTGCCACTCTCATCCTCCATCAGAACATAGCCTACACAATCTGTAATCAACAAATTCTTCTGCCCGTAATCCAGAAAACTTCCAGTAACCGGATTAAAACAGCTGATACCTTTGTAGTGAGCCAGCCAAATCATTCCCTCGCTGTCACAAAACAAATAATTCACCCAGTCATTAGCCAACTCATTGCGTGTCAAGTCTCCTTTCTCATCTTTAGACGATTCATAATGCTTCAATTCACCTGTCTGCAAACTGTATTGATAAAATCCTGAGCCTAAAGTAGCCACATACAAGTTCTTTTGCCTATCCTCTGCAATAGCCAAGACTTTTTGTCCGGAAGTAGACGGCAAATATTCGCATTCCCCCGTTTGCCGATTCAACTTAGCCAACCCACGGGTATAAGAACCTAGCCACAAATTGCGGTCTGTATCTTCGTAAATGGACATCACAGTATTGGCTACCGAACGCGAAGAGACACCCGGACTGTAATGACGTATCCTTTTTCCATCTGACGTCAGTTCATAAATACCTTCATTATCCGTTCCTATCCACAAATGAGAGCCGCTGTCTTGGAAAATAGACATTACACATCCCTGCCCAATAGGATTATAATAAGTAGATTTGCAACCGAAATAATCGAAGGGATTATCCTGCTTGGGTACCAGAACAATTCCTTTCTGAAATAATCCCAACCAAAGATTATCATCCTTGTCTTCCAAAATAGCATGTATTTTACCAGAAGAAAAATCCAAAGGAGCAGCATTGATGGTAAAATTCTCCAGGCAATCGGATTGTGGATTGTAAATTTTAAGTCCCTGCCCGTCAGTCCCTACCAGCAGTCTGTCATCTGCCCATGCCAAGCAGTAAACCGAAATGACTTTCCGCCCCTCGCAAGGCACTTGAACGAAACGTTTCTTCGTCCTGTCATAACGCGAAAGTCCGTTTTTTTGAGTGCCAATAAACAGATTACCATTTTTATCTTCTATAATGGCAGAAACATAATTGTCATTGATTTCCGGATATTTGAAAATCCGTATTTCCTTTGTATCGAGCGAATAACAAATCAATCCATCACCTTCGGTTCCTATCCAGATGTTTTGGTGCGAATCCTCGTACATGTTCACCTGGAAATTATAATTTGCCTGATGCAAGAGATTATCCGCTGATATACCTTCCATACGTGTCTCGTCCAAGCGGAACAGGCCTTGACCGGTAGTAGTCATCCAGATTTCACCGTTATGCAGTTCTATAATCTGAGTGACATGGGGAAACACTTGCCGTCCGCCACGCATCATCGGAATCTCTGAGAAGGTATCCGTCTCCCGATTATAAAGCATCAGACCGTCTATACATCCCACCATCAATCTTTGGCGAGTATCCTCAAAAAGAGTCCGTACATAATTGTTTTTAATGGAGGAAGTATCAGAAGATACATGGTAATAATTGGAAAAACGCATTCCATCAAAACGATTCAGTCCATACTCAGTCGCACTCCACACAAACCCACGACTGTCCTGAAACAGCTGATTGACCATGCTGCTGGACAATCCATTCTCTGTTGAATAAAAACGACCGGTCTGGGCATGAACCTGCATACACCCCCAAAGCAACAAAAAACTTAAATAAAAAAGGCTATATATGTTCTTCATCCTACAAATTATCAAGATTGAAGTCCAAAGATAGGATTTATTCTTTAAAATAAAATATTTCAAAAACGTTTTTTCAATCTACAACATTGAATCACAAAAATCAGAAAGACAGTACTTATTACAATATCCGTTCGTACATTCCGACAGAAATAGAATTACAACATTTTGAAATACAGGGAAAAACCATCCATAAGGGAATTGGAGAAGCAAACAAGAGTTAACAATTAGGTCCTTCCGACAAAATTAGCAATACCAACCATAACCGTATATTTTATCCTTTCAACCAACAGATTCGCAAAAAATCTCTTCAAGGTTCAATGATGTTATATGAGAGAAAGTTTATGTAACATAAAAGAAAGCAATCCGACAATTGAGAAAACAATACACCCAAAGCTAATAAAGAAAAATCTTCAACACATTTCTGTTCCAAGTTTCACATCGGACAAAATAACAGACAAGAAGCGCACAGATATCCCTAATCCATATTAAAAAAAAGAATCTATTATGAGAAACAAGATGCCATGAAAAGGCTGTTTTTCCACAGCGACACCCCTTTTTGATACACAAAGCAGAATCGATGTACGATAAACAAAAGAAAATGTAACATACAGAGGCAATGTGTAACCCAGAAAAAGATTTGTGGTACGTCCTACAAACCGTTTTACAAAACAGATATCTATCTTTGTGTTCGTAAAAAGTCTTAAACTAATGCCAATGATGACAACGAAAAACTATATATTTATTTTGCTTCTGTCTATCTTTGTGACAGGAACGACATTTGCCCAAAACAGCATCCTACGAAAGCAAGGAAGCACTTCCCAGCTGGTGGTAGACGGTAAACCTTTCCTCATATTGGGAGGTGAATTGGGCAACTCGTCCGCCTCATGTATCCCAGACATCGAACGCATATTCCCTAAACTTCAGCAAATTGGATTGAATACAGTTCTTGTCCCCGTATATTGGGATTTGACGGAACCGACCGAAGGGAACTTCGACTTCACACTGACCGACCAGGCACTGAAATCTGCCCGCCAATGCAACCTGAAAATCATTTTCCTCTGGTTTGGCACCTGGAAGAACTCCATGAGCTGCTACGCGCCGCTCTGGTTCAAGAAGGACTATCAAAAATATCCCCGTTCATACACCCGCAACGGCAAGCCGTTGGAGATAGCCAGCGCATTCTCCGAGAACGTTTTCCAGGCAGACCATCGCGCTTTCAGCCAATGGCTGAAGCATCTGGCTACCGTTGACAAACACGACGGCACCGTTATCATGATTCAAATAGAGAATGAAATCGGAATGTTGGAAGATGCCCGTGACCACTCGAAAGAAGCAAACCGCGCCTTTCATTCTCCTGTTCCCCAAGAACTGACAAGTTATTTGCAGAAAAACAAAAAAGCACTTCACCCGCGTATGCTGGAAAAATGGAGCAGCCAAGGTTGCAAGACGAACGGGAACTGGGAGGAAATCTTCGGAAGCGGCATCGGAACAGACGAGATTTTTATGGCGTGGCACTATGCCCGATATGTAGAGAAGATGGCACAAACAGCCCGTTCCATCTTCAATGTTCCTCTTTATGTCAATGCGGCCATGAATAGCCGTGGACGGAAACCTGGCGAATATCCGTCGGCAGGTCCCTTGGCACACCTGATTGACGTTTGGCATTGCGGAGCCCCCAGCATTGACCTGTTGGCTCCCGACCTGTACGACCAAGGATTTGCCGGTTGGGTAGCCCAATACAAACGGCCCAACAATCCGTTGTTCATCCCGGAAACGAAATTAACAGACGACAACGGAGTGAGAGCCTTCTATGTCTTCGGCGAACATGACGCAATCGGCATCAGTCCGTTTTCCATTGAAGACTATCCAGACACGCCCCATACTCCATTGTCGAAAAGTTATGCCAAGTTGAAAGAACTGATGCCTCTCATCACCCGATACCAAGGGAAAGGGGCGATGAAAGGATTGCTCTTCGACCAAGAGAACAAAGAACGTATTCTGACTGACGACGAACTGACAGTCACCTGCCGCCACTACTACACCCTCCCATGGGACGCACGTGCCACAGACGGTAGCCGATGGCCGGAAGGCGGAGGTTTACTGCTGAAATTGTCCAAAGACGAATATCTTGTTGCAGGCAGTGGAATTGTCGTAGAATTTGCAAAAAGCACAGAGAAGCAATACGATAATCCTTCCCAAGCCTCATTGGGAGAAGACGGATTTGCAACCCGAGGTAATAACCAGGCCCCAAGCGCAAAGCAGTGGAAAGGTCTCCGTTGCGGTTTAGCCAGTGTGGATGAAGTGAAAGTAAACGGGGACGGAAGCATTGGCTATGTCCGCCGTCTGAACGGAGACCAAAGCCATCAAGGGAGACATGTCCGCATCCCGACAGATGACTTCAAGATACTACATGTCAAACTCTATGAATACCAATAACAACACATACAATCAGCATATATTAACCCATAAAGATATAAAAGGTATGAAAATTGAATTGAGTTATAATAAGGTTAGGTTAGGAGTGGCAGCGCTGCTTTGCCTTTGCGCTACCCCCTGGGTAGAAGCAAAGGTAAAGCTGCCTGCTTTAATTTCAGACGGCATGGTGCTGCAACGCGAACAACCCGTCAAGCTGTGGGGAACAGCCGATGCAGGAGAAACCGTTGAGGTGAAGTTTCTGAAGAAGAGTGTAAAAAATGAAGGAAAAGTGTCTTTGCCTGCCGCAATGAAGGGCAGCAAGCTGAAAGCCTCTTACACCGCCGTCGCTGATGAAAGCGGCCAATGGAACATCGTGCTGCCTCCGCTGAAAGCCGGAGGTCCGTACCTGCTGCAAGTGAACGACATTGAATTGAAAGACATCCTGATAGGCGATGTATGGCTCTGCTCCGGCCAGTCAAACATGGAACTGCCTGTAAATCGGGTAACCGATATGTTCGCTGACGAAATCCGTTCATACAACAACGACCGGATACGCCACATTATCGTACCTAAAGTATATAACTTCCACGCTCCTCAGGACGACATGCCTCAGACAAGCTGGAAACCACTGACACAGGAAAACGTAATGGATTTCTCGGCTTTGGCCTATTTCTATGCCAAAGCACTTTATGAAAAGACCGGCGTACCCGTGGGACTTATCAACTCCAGCTGGGGCGGTACACCCGTCGAAGCATGGATTAGCGAAGAAGGACTGAAAGAGTTTCCGCTCTACATCAACGACAAGCGCCAATATGAAGACGATGCCTATTGCGACCATATTAAAAAGGTAGAAGGCGAAAGCTTCTACCGCTGGAACCTTGCGCTCTACAAGGGCGATCCCGGATTGCACGAGGCAAAACCTTGGTATGCTGCCGACTACGATGACTCGGGTTGGAAATCCGTAGAGATGTTCTCCGCCGAATGGGGCTCGAACGGACTGAATCCGATAGGAGGTTCACACTGGTTCCGCAAAGAAGTGGAAATTCCTCAAAGCTGGAATGGCAAGGAAGCCGTTCTGCGCCTGGGCTGCATTGTTGATGCAGATTCGGTTTACGTAAACGGACAGTTTGTGGGAACCACCAGCTACCAATATCCGCCCCGCATCTACCGGATTCCTGCCGGATTGCTGAAAGCGGGCAAAAACAATGTCACGATTCGCCTTATCAGCAACGGAGGCTATCCTCAGTTTGTCAAAGAGAAACCCTATAAAATCATCTGCACACCCACAGAAGGGAAGCAGGAAGAAGTAAGCCTGGAAGGAAACTGGAAATACCGCCTTGGAGCACCGATGCCCAACGCTCCCAGCATGATGTTCTTCTGCTACAAGCCCGTATGTCTGTACAATGCCATGATATCACCCTTACGCAACTACTCAATCAGAGGTGCCATCTGGTATCAGGGAGAATCGAACGTATCACGTCGTAACGAATATACAGCATTGCTCACCGCCATGATAGCCGACTGGCGCCGCACCTTCCAGAACGAAGAATTGCCGTTCTACATCGTAGAATTGGCCGATTTTCTCTCCAAGGATGACATCGGCGGACGTAAGGCCTGGGCCGAGATGCGCCAGGAACAGGCCAAGGCCGCACAAAGCAACAGCCATGCCACACTGATCAAGAACAGCGACCTGGGTGAGTGGAACGACATCCATCCGCTGGACAAGAAGACGCTGGGTGGACGTGTGGCAGATGCCGTATGGAAAGACATGAATCAATCGAAATAACAGAATTAAAATAAACAAAGCTCTAATTATTTATGGAACCTGTAACAAAAAACAACGAAGAGTCCAAAGGATTCTACAAATTGTCATGGCTCCAACGAATCGGATTCGGCTCCGGTGACTTGGCACAAAACCTTATCTACCAGACGGTATGCATGTACCTGCTCCTCTTTTACACCAATGTCTATGGATTGAGCCCATCATCCGCAGCCTTCATGTTCCTGATTGTTCGTGTAGTGGACGTATTGTGGGATCCGCTGGTAGGAGCTTTTGTCGACAAGCACAACCCTCCGCTGGGCAAGTACCGTTCTTACCTGGTATTGGCCGGTATTCCTCTGACAGGTTTTGCCATTCTTTGTTTCTGGAACGGCTTTTCCGGTTCTTTGGTTTATGCATACATTACATACGTGGGCTTATCCATGCTCTATACATTAATCAATGTTCCCTATGGCGCGCTCAACGCATCATTGACCCGCGACACCGACGAGATTACCACATTAACCAGCGTACGTATGTTCCTGGCCAATACAGGCGGATTGGCAGTTGCCTATGGTATTCCTAAGATTGTAGCCGCCATTTCTCCCGACGGTCTGACCAACACCACAATGAGTGCCCATGCCTGGTTCGTCACCATGACCATCTATGGTGTCATCGGGTTGGCTTTGCTCATTTTCTGTTTCACGCAGTGCCGTGAGCGGGTCGTAATGGATGCCAAGGAAACTGAAAATGTAAAAGTATCTGACCTGTGGGTGGAATTCAAGCGAAACCGCCCCTTGCGTGTCTTGGCTTTCTTCTTCGTCACAGCCTTTGCCATGATGGCAGTAGGTAACTCGGCAGGTTCCTATTATATGATTTACAATGTGCAAGGCACCAGCGACCAGATGGCCAATTTCATGGCACTGGGTTCCATTCCGGCCTTCATCTTCATGCCGCTCGTACCTTGGATCAAACGTAAGATAGGTAAACGCGCCATGTTCAACGTGTTCCTGTCCATCGCCATCATAGGCATGGCCATGCTTTACATCATTTCAGTCACTCCCTCTCTGAAATCTCAGATTTGGCTGGTGTACGTAGCCCAGTTCATCAAATCAACGGGTGTCATCGTGGCTACAGGTTATATGTGGGCGTTGGTTCCCGAAGTCATCTCATACGGAGAATACACCACCGGCAAACGCATTTCGGGCATTGTCAACGCACTGACCGGCATCTTCTACAAAGCCGGTATGGCCTTGGGAGGTGTGGTTCCCGGCCTGGTATTGGCTTATGTAGGTTTCGACCAAGAGAATGCTGTCAGCCAGTCTCCTTTAGCCGAACAAGGCATCCTTTGGCTGGTAGCTGTCATTCCCGCCATTCTGTTGGCGTTGGCCATGTTCATCATTTCCAAATATGAATTGAGTGATGAAAAGATTGACGAAATCAACAAAGAAATTGAAAAGCGCAACAAATAAGGAAAAACAAAGCAAACGATTTGCACGGAGATGAGCGGACAAGATTCACATAACCGCCCGTCTGTGCCTATCGTACAGAATTTATCCACAAGGATTCTGCAAAGACGAATAACTCAAAATAATGAATCTATAAAAAACAAACGATTATGGAAAAAGAGAAAAGATACCTGTTTCCGGCCGACTATATGGCCGACCCGTCGGTACACGTGTTCAACGACCGCGTTTACATCTACCCCTCCCACGACTGGGAATGTGAGAACGTTGAAAACGACAACGGCGACCAGTATGTCATGAAGGACAGCCACGTGCTCTCCACCGACGACCCCATGCACGGCGAAGTCATCGACCACGGCAAGGCACTCGACATTGCCGACATCCCCTGGGCCGGACGCCAGCTGTGGGACAGCGACATTGCCGAGAAAGACGGCAAATACTACCTGTACTTCCCGCTGAAGGACAAGACCGACATCTTCCGCATCGGCGTGGCCGTCGGCGACCGCCCCGAAGGTCCGTTCATTCCCCAGCCCGACCCCATCCGTGGCAGCTACAGCATCGACATCGCCGTACTGAAGGAAGGCGAGGACTACTACATGTACTTCGGCGGCATCTGGGGCGGACAGCTCCAACGCTACAAGGACAACAAGGCACTGGAGATTCCCGAACTGCCCGAAGGCGACCAGCCTGCCCTGCCCAGCCGCGTAGTAAAACTGAGCAAGGACATGCTGCAGTTTGCCGAAGAACCGCGCCCCGTCATCGTGGTGGACGAAAACGGCGAGCCGCTGAAGGCCAACAACCCCTACCGCTTCTTCGAGGCCAGCTGGGTACACAAGTACAACGGAAAGTACTACTTCTCCTACTCGACGGGTGACACGCACATGCTCTGCTACGCCATCGGCGACAATCCTTACGGCCCGTTCACCTACCAGGGCGTCATCCTGACTCCCGTCGTAGGCTGGACTACCCACCACTCCATCGTGGAATACAAGGGCAAGTGGTATCTGTTCCACCACGACAGCGTGCCCTCGGGCGGCAAGTCCTGGCTCCGCAGCCTGAAGGTGTGCGAACTGGAATACGATGCCGAAGGCCACATTTTAACCATTGACGGCGGAGGAGAAAAATAGCATGAAACGACGCTGGATACTGACAGCAGGGCTGGCCCTGCTGTCAATACTCAAAATGGCTGCCGAAGACGGCAGCCATTTATGGCTCCGCCCGCACCAAGGAGCCAATGCACAGGTGACCGCACCGCGCCAGTCGCCCACTCTGGACATTGCCGCCAACGAACTGCGACAGGCCTGGAAGGGAGCGCCCGTGACGCTCGAACTGAAGAAGGACAAGCAGCTGGGACAGGAAGGGTTCCGCATCAGCCGGCAGGCCGACCGCGTACTCCTCTCCTCGCCCAACGAAACCGGACTGCTCTACGGAGCCTACCACCTGCTGCGCCTGCAGGAGACACAGGCCCTCTCCCGCCTGGACGGTGAGGGAGTGACCGAAGTACCCGCCTACGGTCTGCGCATCCTCAACCACTGGGACAACCTGGACGGAACCATCGAGCGCGGCTATGCAGGCCAGTCGCTCTGGAACTGGGACGAACTGCCCGGCAAGCTCTCCGACCGCTACGAAGCCTATGCCCGCGCCAACGCCTCGGTCGGCATCAACGCCACCGTGCTGAACAACGTCAACGCCTCGCCCCAGATGCTCTCTACCGAATACCTGCAAAAAGTGAAAGCACTGGCCGACGTCTTCCGCCCCTACGGCATCCGCGTCTTCCTGTCCGTCAACTTCGCCTCGCCCATGCAGCTGGGCGGATTGTCTACAGCCGACCCGCTGGACAAGGCCGTCATCCGCTGGTGGAAGGACAAAGCCAAGGAAATCTATCAGCTGATACCCGACTTCGGCGGCTTCCTCGTGAAAGCCAACTCCGAGGGACAGCCCGGCCCGTGCGACTTCGGCCGCACCCACGCCGAGGGAGCCAACATGCTGGCCGATGCCCTGAAGCCCTACAAGGGAATCGTCATGTGGCGTGCCTTTGTCTACAGTCCGTCGGATGCCGACCGCGCCAAGCAGGCCTATCTGGAGTTCCAGCCGCTGGACGGCCGGTTCCGCTCCAACGTCATCGTACAAATCAAGAACGGCCCGATAGACTTCCAGCCGCGCGAACCCTACAGCCCCCTGTTCGGCGCCATGCCGAAAACGCCGCTGATGGTCGAGTTCCAGATTACGCAGGAGTATCTGGGCCACTCCAACCACCTGGCCTACCTGGCCCCCATGTGGAAGGAATTCTTCCAGTTCGTGACTCCCGCCTCCATCCAGGCTGTGGCCGGAGTAAGCAACATCGGCTCGGACACCAACTGGTGCGGACACCCCTTTGCGCAGTCCAACTGGTACGCCTTCGGCAGACTGGCCTGGAACCCTGAACTCAGCTCGGACGAGATTGCAGACGAGTGGCTGAAGCAGACCTTCACCACCGACGAGGCCTTCGTAGGTCCCGTCAAGGAAATCATGCTGGAGAGCCGCGAGGCCGTTGTGGACTACATGATGCCGCTGGGTCTGCATCACCTCTTTGCCTGGGGACACCACTACGGCCCCGAACCCTGGTGCAGCGTGGACGGCGCACGCCCCGACTGGCTGCCCTCCTACTACCACAAGGCCGATGCAGAAGGTATCGGGTTCGACCGCAGTTCCAAAGGCAGCAACGCCACCGCGCAGTATCCCGCAGAACTGGCGGCACAGTACGACAACCTGTCCACCTGCCCCGACGAGTACGTCCTCTGGTTCCACCACGTGCCCTGGACACACCGCCTGCAGAGCGGCCGCACCCTGTGGGACGAGCTGTGCCACCGCTACGACAACGGTGTGCAGCAGGTAAAAAAGTTCCAGAAAGTATGGGACCAAGCCGAAAAGTATGTAGATTTGCAACGCTTCCAGGAGGTACAATCCTTGCTGAAGATACAGATGCGCGACGCCGTGTGGTGGAAGGACGCCTGCCTGCTCTATTTCCAGGAGTTCTCCAAGCTGCCCATCCCTTACGACATCGAACGCCCCATCCACAACCTGCGCAGCCTGCAAAAGGTGCAGCTGCCCATCAGCAACTACGAGTGCCCCACAGAAGAATTGTTGAACAAGAACAGATAAAGGAATATGGAAAAAACATGGAGATGGTTCGGAAAGAAAGACAAAATCACGCTTGACATGCTCCGCCAGATTGGCGTGGAAGGCATCGTTACCGCCCTGCACGACGTACCCAACGGAGAAATCTGGACAACGGAAGCCATTCTGGACCTGAAGAACTACATTGAATCCCACGGCCTGCGCTGGTCTGTGGTAGAGAGCCTGCCCGTGTGCGAGGCCATCAAGTACGCCGGCCCCGAACGCGACCAGCTGATTGAGAACTACAAGGTCAGCCTGGCCAACCTGGGCAAAGCAGGCGTCAAGACCGTGTGCTACAACTTCATGCCGGTCATCGACTGGATACGCACCGACCTCCAGCATCCCTGGGCCGACGGCACCTCGTCGCTCTACTTCGACCGCATCCGCTTTGCCTACTTCGACCTCAAGATTCTGCAACGGGAAGGAGCTGAAAAAGACTATACCCCGGAAGAACTGCAGAAGGTGGAACAACTGGACCGCGTCATCACCGAGGCCGAGAAGGACGAACTGATAGACACCATCATCGTCAAGACCCAAGGCTTCGTCAACGGCAACATCAAGGAGGGCGACAAGAACCCCGTGAACATCTTCCGGAACCTGCTGGCCCTCTATAAAGGTATCGACCGCAACGCCCTGCGCGAGAACATGCGCTACTTCCTCAACGCCATCATGCCCGTGTGCGACGAGTACGGCGTCAACATGTGCGTACACCCGGACGACCCGCCTTTCCAGGTGCTGGGCCTGCCGCGCATCGTGACGGACGAGGCGGACATCGCCTGGTTCCTGAACGCTGTGGACAATCCGCACAACGGACTCACCTTCTGCGCAGGCTCGCTCAGCGCCGGCGAGCAGAACGACACCCGCACGCTGGCCCGCAAGTTTGCCTCGCGCACCCACTTCGTACACCTGCGCAGCACGAAGGCCATGCCCGGCGGCAACTTCATCGAGAGCTCGCACCTGGAAGGAAGAGGCCACCTGATAGACCTGATACGCATCTTCGAGCAGACGAATCCCGCCCTGCCCATGCGCGTAGACCACGGCCGCACCATGCTGGGCGACGAGGACAAAGGTTACAACCCCGGCTACTCGTTCCACGGACGGATGCTGGCACTGGCACAGGTGGAAGGCATGATGGCCGTGGTGCAGGACGAAATGCGCCGCGGCGAGTGCCGATAAGGCAAGCCTCTGCATGCAAGCAGACAGATATGCTTCGGCCGCGGACAACAGGAGTGTTACGGGGGAAAAATCCACTTCCCCGACGCAACACATCCTGTTGCCCGCGGCCGTTTTATGAACGTTCCACGCTTTCCTTCTATCCGTTTGATGCAATGGCCTTCACACCTTCACAGCATCACAATCCACAGATTAACAACTGTTTTCTGTGAGTTCAGGGTTTCACGACATCCGTCCTCCACCTCTCCCCCAACAGTTTGTCCCCGACCGTTTCTCATCAGGGAGAAACATGAATGCCCGCAGGGACACCGGACCGTGCAAGCACCGTCCGCAGTGAATGCTTGCACGGTCCGTCCACCATGCTTGCATCGTCCGCGGACGATGCAAGCATTCACCTGACGGAGTATGCCTATCCCCTGTAATACGGTTCACGCCGCTTCCGGTCTGCTCCGTTGTTCCGGCAAAAGCACACACTGCTTCGGGCAGACAACGTTCTCAGCTATGCACGTTCTCCGCGTCCTCCAGTTTCTTCAGCCTCAGCAGCGCCTCTATATAATAGTAGTCGGCGTAGATGATGGAGGCGTCAATCTCCGAACCGGCGGGTTTGTGACCGGTGGAATGCAGCAGGAAGGAAGGCTTGCTCTTGCGGCTCTGGTACTGCTCCGAACTGAGCGACTCCAGCATCTTCACCGCAGCGGCACGGTAGTGCTTGCTCCGCTCTTCCTGGGTGAAGGTGGAAAGTTCCAGCAGCGCCGAGGCAACTACGGCCGCGGCCGAGGCGTCGCGGGGCGCGTCGGGTATGGCAGGGTCATCGAAATCCCAATAAGGAACGTAGTCTTCCGGCAGGCGTTCCAGATAGACATCGGCCACCCGTTGCACGAACTCCAGATAGCGGGGGTCCTTCGTCTCGCGGTACATCACCGTGTAGCCGTAGATGGCCCAGGCCTGTCCGCGTGCCCACATGCTGTTGTCGGCATATCCCTGGTGGGTCACTCCGCGCAGGAAGTCGCCTGTCAGTGTGTCGTAGACAGCCACATGGTAGGACGTATAATCCGGACGGAAGTGGTATTTCATGGTCTTGTCGGCATGTGAGATGGCCAGGTCTGCCAAGTAGGGATTGCCTCCGTTCTTGGCTGCCCAGAACAGCAGTTCCAGATTAATCATGTTGTCCATGATGGTGTTATGTCCGCCGAACAGCTCCACGTTGCGCGGCCAGGAGAGGATGGTTCCCACCCGGGGCCGGAAGAGGGTGGCCAGCGTGTCCGCCGTGTCCAGTATCACCTGCTTGTACTCCGGGTTGTTCGTCAGGCGATAGGCATTCCCGTAACTGCAGAATACCAGAAAGCCCAAATCGTGGTCGAAGGCCGGAGTCTCTGACAGGAACTTGAGCGAGGCCGTAAACTTCTCGGCTTCCCGGCGGATGGCTTCGTCGCCGGTATATTCGTAGTCATACCAGAGGATGCCCGGCCAGAAGCCAGCACACCATTCTTCCTTGGTGGCCTTGCGGCAATGCCACGTGTTGAGGCTGTCCGCAATGTTACGGGGCATCATCGTGTAGTCTATGGTGCCGCCGCCCGCCTCCTTCAGTTCTTCCAGCGTGCGGTGTACCTGTTTGTCACAATAGTCCAATGCGCGTTCGGCATCGAATTCTTTTTCAGCGGTGGTGCAGGCCGAGAGCAAACACAGGCCCAGTCCTGCCAGCAATGTCTTTGTCTTCATATTTTTGTTATATCATTTGTCTACACGAAACCAGTCGGCATCCACCCAGCCGCGCTCCTTGCCGTGGGGCGTGGTGCTGAAGAGGCCCACCTTGGCTCCTATCCATTTGCCCTGCCGGGCCTGGAAGGGCACACCGGCGGGGTGGTACTTCTTTCCGTCCAGGCTGTAGAAGAAGCGGCACCGGCCTCCCTTCTCCACCGCCACCCGCAGGTAGATTTCCCGCTCGTAGTTGGGATAGAGCCCAGCCTCGAACTTGCGGCTCGGCGGCAGCTCCGTCAGACGGGTCACTGTCTCCGCATTTCCCTGCTCGGCGTCGCGGCAGACGGCCTGCTTCAGCACAAAGCCTTCGCCCAGCTTCTCCACGCCCAGGTAGCAGTAGTCCCAGCCCATCACAATCAGGCCCGACTGCTGTCCGTCGGCCTTGGCAGAAATCTTCAGCCGGGTGGTAGCGGTAAACTCCTCGGCGGGAAACTTCTGCAACAGCAGGTTGGGCACCTCCCAGAAGTTCACGAAACGTTCGGACAGGATGTGGCCGTAGAGGCGCACGTAGCCCAGGCCCGTAGTGAAGCCGAAGGTGTCCTGATAGTTGGCGTGCCACTGCCATTGCAGGCCCAGGTTGCGCGAGTCGAACTCGTCGCTTTCCACCGGGGTCTCCACCGGCCACTCGCGTCCCACGTCCGGCTTGCGGCAGGTTGTCACCGGTTCGCCACAGCCGTCGCCGTCCTGGTCCTTGCCTATCACGGGCCAGTCGTCCACCCACGTCATGGGGTTCAGATGAATCACACGGCCATAGGCACCCTTGTCCTGAAAGTGTACGAACCAGGACTGCCCGGTGCAGGTTTCCACCCAGCCGCCCTGGTGCGGGCCGTTGATGTCCGTCCCGCCCTGTGCCATCACGATTCGGGCCTCGTAGGGTCCGTAGACGTTTCTGGAGCGCAAGGCCAGCTGCCAGCCCGTGGCCACACCGCCCGCGGGAGCCAGTATGTAGTAATACCCGTTGCGTTTGTAGAATTTGGGACCTTCGACGGTGTGGTTCACCCCGTCGTTCCCGTCAAACACGAAGACGGGATTGCCGATGACCTGCGTACCCTCGGCATTCATCTCGCAGACCGTAATCACGCTGTTCATGCCTGCCCGGCTGCCCGCCCAGGCATGTACCAGGTAGGCCTTGCCGTCGTCGTCCCACAGCGGCGTGGGGTCTATCATGCCCCGTCCGGCCTTCACCAGCACGGGCTTCTCCCACTCGCCCTGTGGGTCGCGGGTCTTCACCATGAAGATGCCCCAGTCCGGGTCGCCCCAATAGATGTAGTATGCTCCGTTGTGGTGCCTGATGGAGGGAGCCCATACGCCCTTGCCGTGTTGGGCCCGGTTGTAGAACTCCTGCGGCTCGATGGCCTTCAACGCATAGTTCACCAGCTGCCAGTTCACCAGGTCCTTGGAATGGAGGATGGGCAGCCCCGGCGTGCAGTTGAAGCTGGAAGCCGTCATGTAGAAGTCATCGCCCACCGCGCAGACATCCGGGTCGGAGTAGTCGGCGTGAAGCACCGGATTCCGGTAGGTGCCGTTACCCTGGTCGGCCACCCACACTTTGGAGACGTACTGGGCACCGGCATCCGGGCCCAGCAACGTCAGCAAAAAACCTATCAAAACAATCTTTACCTTCATCCTATTTACAACTTAATCAGAAGTTAATTCTGTACGAGGCGGCAGGACTTCCCCGAACCGCCCGATAACATTTATATATACGAAGGGAAAGGCCGGTACACTCAACCGCCTACAACATTTCTCCCCGATATTTCTTGCAGCCCTTGGCATTGCCGTCCGCTACGGGCACCAGACGGATGGCCGCACCACCCCGCGGCTTCAGGCGGAACCGCAACGTCTGCGAGGCATCCACCACGCGGCGCAGGCACTTCACCTGCGTGCGGGTCTTCACTTCTTCTCCGCCGTCGGTATAGATGTAGGCCAGGTACTTGCGTCCTTCCTCCAGGAAAGAGAGCGAGACGTCTTCCTGCGAGCCGTCGTTGTTGGTCAGCGCGCCCACAAACCAGTCCGCCCCCTTGCGGCGGGCCATTACCACGCTCTTGCCCGGAGCGCCGGAGAGCACCCGCGAATCGTCGAACACCGTCTGCAGATGCTCGAACCACTCTATCTCGGGCTCGCCCTGGTAGAAGGAAGGACGGTCGTACCAGAAGATGGTCTGCAACGGGCTGTAGAACACCAGCGAAGCGGCCAGCTGGTGGGCGTGGGTGTTCTTCAGCCGCTTGTCGAAGTAGCAGATGGTGTAGTCGGCTGCCCCGTTGATCATGCGGGTGAAGGGCAGGATGGTGTTGTGCGTGGCATCGGGAAACTCCTCGTTGCCGCAAATGCCCTCCTGGGTCAGCAGGTTGGGATAGGTGCGGCTGAAGCCCGACGGACGGAACTCGTCGTGGATGTTCATCAGCAGGTGGTTGTCGGCGGCCAGGCGGACCAGGTCGTGCAGCCACGTGGCCCAGCGGTGGCTGGCATACTGTACGAAGCCGGACTTGACACCCACAATGCCCCACTGGCGTAGCAGGGGGAAGAGCTCGCGGGCCTGCTTCATCAGGGCGTGCTGGTTGACGTACACCCAGATGCCGACTCCCTTTTCCCGTCCGTAGGCCACCACGCGCGGCATGTCCAGCTTGTCCACCACCCGGGTGGCATCGCCGTCGTGCGAGGTGCAGGGCATGTACCACTGCCAGTCGAAGAGCATGTAGGGAATGTGGTGTGCTGCACAGAAGTCGATGGTGGCTATGGCTCCCTCGGTGCTGATGGTGGTCTCGCGCATGATGGTGCCCGGCTTCACCCACTCGTCGGCATCGGCAATCTCGCACGGCGGGTTCAGGTTCAGCAGGAGGTCGTTGTGCTCCAGCAGGTCGCCCGGTTTGTCGGCCGCCATGATGACCTTCCACGGCGTAGCGTAATAGGTCACCACGTCCACCGGACTGTACATCACCGACTCCAGCGTGTGGGCTTCGCCCTCCTTGGCACGGAACTTCGTCAGGCACCAGTCGTCCACGTCGGCATCGGCCAGTGCCGCCCAGGTGCCGCCGGGCAGCTCCAGCGTCAACGCCCGCTCTACGGGCCGCTTCAGGCTGTCCACAGGCAGGTAGTCGAAGCGGGCCTGCGCCCATTGCTCGCTCCAGGCCATGGTGCCGGCAGGAAAGGTGTATTCGGTCAGGTCCTCCGTCACCTTGTGGAAGATGGCCTTCGGATGCTCGGGCAGGTAGTAGCGGAAGGCGATGCCTTCGTTGTAGGCACGCACCTCAATGTGGAGGCGGTATTGCGACCCGTCCTTCTTGCTCAGGCAGAGGGTGGCGGCATGGTAGCGGTCGCGCACACGGCTACGCTCGCCGTAGAGGGGTGTCCAGGTCTCGTCCACCGAAGGCAGCACGACGACCGAATCCGCCTCCAGGTTGTCCATCCAGCACTCGGGCTGCTTCAGACTGCGCACGCCCAAGGCCATCTCCCACACGCGGTTGTCCATCTGGAGCCCGGCGCGCGAGTCGGTCACCACCGGCCGTCCTTTGTAGCTCACGCTGTAACGCACTTCCTTCACTCCCTTCCCGTTCGTCCGCTGCCCGAAGGTCACGGAGTGGGTACCGTCGGGCGAGGCTAACTTCAGCACCCCGCCGTCGCCTGCCGTCACCGAAGCCGATACGGCCAGTGCCCAGCATAAGATTCCTAATTTCTTCATATCCGTATAGTTTGTCTTTATTGTCCGGAACTTAATCCATTGTTTTAGAACCAATACGAATGGAAAAAAGAATCTACTCAAAAGCATTTCCCTTTTTCATCCCTGACGCCCCTCATTTCCCGCAAAGGACAAAGAGGCTCGGAGACAAAGCCAAAGAGGCTCGGAGGCAAGGCCAAAGAGGCTCGGAGGGAATAGCCGGAAGAAGCGGAGAGTTCTCATACATTTTTCATACCTTTGCCTCCAAACCCATATCCCAATCAGAAAGATGAAAAGCTATGTATTTTTAGACGGCATCCGTTTCTATGCCTACCACGGTGTAGGGGCCCAGGAAGAATTGGTAGGCAACGAGTTCACCGTCAGCCTGCGCCTGCAGGTCGACATCCGGCAGGCGGCCGAAACAGACCGCGTGGAAGACACCGTCAGCTATGCCGATGTGTACGAGGCCGTAAAGGCCGAAATGAAAATACCGTCCGAGCTGCTGGAGCATGTGGCAGGACGCATCGTGAAGCGAGTGCTGCACGACTTCCCGACCGTGGAGGCCGTCAGTCTGAAACTGGCCAAACGCAATCCGCCCATGGGAGCCGACCTTGAAGGGGCCGGCGTGGAAATCTGCTGCGAACGGGCCGACTTCTAACCGGGGTCAGGAAACCAGGGAGGAGTAAAACCTCTTCCCGCGCAGGTAGAAACGAATCAAAATGCTGTATGCCGTTCGTTCGGGTATGCCGACCGGACGGGCTTGGGCCATGTTCTCCTCGCGGGCGGCGGCAAAAGAAGGACGGAGCTGCCGGTAGGCACGCCGCGCACGCACCACAGCCCAGGCATTGGCGGGCTGGAGCTTGAGCAGGAAGGTGAGGGCAGCCACATAGTCGAGCACGGCACGCACCCGCATGACGGGACGAAGCTCGGCCGTAGGCAGGTTCTTGTAGAGCATCAGCAGGTTGTTGCGGAAGTTGAGGAAAGTCTTGCGGGGATTCTCTTTCTTCAAGGTAGCGCCTCCCACGTGGTAGACCACACTGGCCGGCACGCACACCAGCCCGCGGCCACGGGCACGCAGCCGCCAGCAGAGGTCTATCTCCTCCATGTGGGCAAAGAAGCGGCCGTCCAGACCGCCCGCCCCGCGATAGTCGGCCAGACGGATGAACAGTGCCGCACCCGTGGCCCAAAAGACGGGCGCTACGGTGTCGTACTGTCCGCAGTCGTCCTCCACCACGCCCAGAATGCGGCCGCGACAGAAGGGATAACCGTAACGGTCGATGAAGCCGCCGGCCGCACCGGCATACTCGAACTGTTCGTGACGGTGCCAGCTGCGTATCTTGGGCTGACAGGCCGCCACTTCGGGATGGGCATCCATATAGGCGACGAGAGGCGACAGCCAGTGCTCCGTCACCTCCACGTCGGAGTTGAGCAGCACCACATATTCGGCCTCCACCTGACGCAACGCCAGGTTGTAGCCGTCGGCAAAGCCATAATTACGGTCCAGCAGGATGAGACGTACGGAGGGAAACTCACGGCGGAGCATGGCCACGGAATCGTCCGTAGAACCATTGTCTGCCACATAAACCACTGCGCCGTCCGCCTCGGAACAACGGACCACGGACGGCAGAAACGAACGGAGCATATCGCATCCGTTCCAATTCAATATCACGACTGCTACTTTATCCATGCTGTACCACATCTTCACGTTTCAATTTCCAGCGCTTGTGCGACCAGAACCAGTAAGGCGGATTGCGGCGGATGGTCTGTTCCAGCCGTCGGGCAAAGCATTCGGTTATCTCGCCGTCGGCCGTCTGCCGGGGAGTCTCGGTGACGAGGTCGAAGGAAACCTTGCAGTATCCTCTCTTCACCCGCTGCAACTCACAGTAGAATACGGGGAAATCCATCAGCTTGGCTATACGCTCGGCTCCGTCCATGAACACCGTGTCCTGATTGAGGAAGGTGGTCCAGTAATGGGCCTCGCTGCGGTTGGGCGACTGGTCGGTAATCAGACCGATAGCCATGCGCTTGCCGGAACGGCGCAGCCCGATGACCTCGCGGGCGGTGGAGTGCTTGGGCACGTTGTAGCCGCCGAAACGGGCACGGATGCGCTTGAACATCTCGTCCAAATAAGAATTGTGAAGAGGCTTGTAGACCTGCACAGGCACATCACCGGGAGACATGATGGACCCCATGCCGATAATCCACTCGAAGTTGGCATAGTGGGGGATGAGCAGGACAATGCCGCCATGCTTGTCTATCATACGAAGATATTCCTCGCGGTTGTCATACTCCATACGGCGGGAAAGTTCCCGAAAGGAGATGCGCAGCAGCTTGATTTCCTCGAGCATGTAGTCGCAGATGTAGTGATAGAAGCGGCGCTCTATCCCGGCCAATTCCTGTTCGGACTTCTCGGGAAAAGAGTTTCTCAAATTGGTACGCACCACACGGCGGCGGTAATGAACCACGTGGCGCATGAGGAAACAAAGCCCATCGGACAGTACATAGAGAGCCCGGAAAGGCAGCAGGGCAAGCAGCCACATGCCTGCATAGGTCAGCAGATATATCAGTCTCGATTTCATCATTCCAGGGTTTGATTCAAAACTTCACCCACAAGGGCCGTTCCATCTGCATTGAAACTGCCCAAACGCACAGGCAGCACACGGTTGTCGAGGTTGTCATCGTGAGGCACCTCTACCCGGATATAATTAGGAGTGAAGCCGTGCATGGGCATTCCGGCCTTGGAGCGCTCCAACAGCACCGGCATGACCTGCCCCACGTGGCGGGCGTAGAAGGCATGAGTCTTCTCGTCCGACAGTTCCAACAGGCAGCGGCTGCGACGGTGTTTCTCTTCGGGCGGCACCGCATGTTCTATCTTCAACGCCTGAGTGCCCGGACGCTCGGAGTAACTGAACACATGGAGCTGGGTGACATCCAACCCCCGGATGAAGCCGTAGGCCTGATTGAAATACTCCTCAGTCTCGCCACGTGTACCCACAATGACGTCCACACCGATAAAGGCATCGGGCATTTCGGTCTTGATTTCGTTGACTTTAGAGGCGAACAGGGCTGTATCGTAACGACGGCGCATCAGCTTCAGCACCTCGTCGGAGCCAGACTGCAAGGGAATGTGGAAGTGGGGCATGAACCGCCGCGAACGGGCCACGAAGCGGATGATGTCGTCCGTCAGCAAGTTGGGCTCGATGGACGAAATGCGGTAACGCTCAATGCCTTCCACCCCGTCGAGCGCCTTCACCAGGTCGAAGAAGGTCTCGCCGGTAGACTTGCCGAAATCGCCGATGTTGACCCCCGTCAGCACAATCTCCTTACCGCCCTCGGCAGCAGCCTGACGGGCCTGTTCCACCATGGAGGCGATGCTGCCGTTGCGGCTGCGCCCCCGGGCAAAGGGGATGGTGCAGTAAGAGCAGAAATAGTCGCAACCGTCCTGCACCTTCAGAAAGTAGCGGGTACGGTCGCCGCGCGAACAGGAGGGGGCAAAGGAACGGATGTCCTTCAAGGGCGAAGTATAAGACTCGCCTGCCGCGTGCTTCTGCAAGTTGCCCAGGTACTGGAGCAGGTCTTTCTTCTGCTCGGCACCCAGCACCACGTCCACACCCTCAATGCGGGCCACCGTATCGGGTTTCAGCTGGGCATAGCAGCCGGTAACCACCACAAAGGCGCCCGGATGCTGTTTTACCAGCCGGTGGATGGCCTGGCGGCACTTCTTGTCGGCCACCTCGGTCACCGAACAGGTGTTTACCACACAAATGTCGGCCTTCTCGCCTCTGCGGGCCGTGCGCACACCCGCTTCCTGCAAAATCCGGCCGATGGTCGAAGTCTCCGAAAAGTTCAGCTTACAACCCAACGTGTAGTAAACGGCCGTCTTGTTCTGGAATATATTGGTATCTATCATGAGTCTATCACACAAATTCACTGCAAAGATATACATTATTATCATATATAGCTACTTTTGCCGGCCCTCCAAACAGGAATGCCGCAACGGCAACCACAGCGTCATGTACAGCTCAGCCAGGCATATCCGACCGCCCTTCCAAGTCAGCAACATGTTATGCAACATAAATACATGAAGTGCAAGTATCAGTAATACAAATAATTAAAAAACGCATTACAAAAATCAATAAAAAAAGTTAGCCTTAAGAGAACAACATATCTAAAAAGTATATACCTTTGCAGCGTTTTAATAAAGCAATTGATTGTATTACGTTTTAAAAAGCAAAGAAAATGAAAAAATTAGTTTTAATGGCAGCAGCTATCGTAGCAGTATCTTTCGCATCTTGTGGTAACAAAGCAGCTAACGCTGAACAAGCAGCCGCTGATTCTATCCGTATCGCTGATTCAGCTGATACAGTAGCAGCCGATAGCGCAGCTGTTGTAGCTGAATAATTCAGCCCAACAACTCGAGGGAATTGAAAGTCTGACGTGCGAAAGCACACCAGACTTTTTTTATGCCCTTACGACAACTGCTCCGCCGGCCAGGCCGCGCCCCATCACACTCCCCCCCACTCCGAACACGGACCCAGGTTTCACACCGTCCATATTCAACTTTCACCTGCACATCCTTCACCGCTTCACAACGTCGCAAACCGCTAATCGCCAACAGATTCCGGTGAAACATCCATTTCACGACATCCGCCACCTGCCTGCACCGGCTATCCCGCTCCGCATTATCCCACATCGGTGTGAAACATACCGGCACACTCCCCCTCACACAAACCGGAACCACTTTTCCCCATGTTACATCTCAGGATTCGTGCATGTTACACGACACCTCCCTTCACCCGACAAATGCAGTAACGAGAAAAGGGCAGTGTGAAACGGCAGAAAGCACAAAAAGAGCGCAAGGTTCACAGCAACGCCCTGTATATCAAGACTGAAATTCTAACGTGAAAGCGTGACGGCCGGTTCGTAAAACAAGAACAGAAGCGGTCCGGGAGCCTTCCTCCCCGCCCTGTCAAGCACCCGACACACTTCACCGCCACCAAACGGGAGTGGTGCTGCGGAGCCGGACCGTGCAAGCTCCGCCCCCAGACCATGCAAGCACGGCTTACGAACCATGCAGGCTTCCTCCACGCACCATGCAGGCAACTGCCGCGAGCCGAACAAACGGCCAGAAAAAACTCCCCGAACGACTGCCTTGAAGCGAAAACAGCCCAGATTCAGTTAATTATTGGCCTTATTTCACAAAAAAGGATATTATACGCAAGATAAATGAAGAAAGATAGTGCATTATCCAAATGAAAACCCTTCCTTTGCAGCACGAACAATAAAGGATGCTATTACGACGAGCGTTTCATGATGCTTCTCCCCGACTTCCCTTGTCGGGAATTATCATTTCTGATTACTACCTTCCAACCAGTTCTTTTATTGCGAACCAATCATTTAATTTTTATTTTTTATGAACATGTACATTGGAAACCTTAACTACAAGGTTAATGAATCAGATTTGAGAGAGATTATGGAAGAATACGGAACAGTTGAATCGGTCAGGCTCGTCACCGACCGTGAGACACGCCGTTCAAAAGGCTTTGCCTTCGTTGACATGCCCAAGGACTCCGAAGCACGCCACGCCATCAGAGAGCTGAACGGCTCGGAATATGCCGGCAGGCAAATGGTGGTTAAGGAAGCAATTCCCAAAAACTAATCCCATCAAACGCACGGACAAATAAAAAAGAGGCATCTCCCTTCGGGGAAGATGCCTCTTGCATTATTGTAAGAATCTGTCTTTTATGCTTCTTCAGCAACAACTTCAAAAGGAATTTCAACAGAAACTTCCTTATGGAGTTTAACAACAGCAACATAGTTGCCCACTTCTTTTACGGCTTCTTTTACCACAATCAGCTTGCGGTCAACGTTATGACCCAGCTTAGCCAGCTCGTCGGCAATCTGGATGTTGCCAACAGAACCGAAGATGGTACCCGTAGAGCTTACCTTGGTAGCAATCTTCAAAGAAACGCCTTGCAGCTTGGCAGCCAGTTCTTCGGCATCCTTTTTGATTTTTTCCAGTTTGTGAGCGCGCTGCTTCAGCTCTTCAGCCAGCATCTTCTTGGCAGCCGGTGAAGCGATAACAGCCTTACCTGTGGGGATGAGGTAGTTACGACCGTAACCTGACTTAACGTTTACGATGTCGTTCTTATAACCCAAGTTAATTACGTCTTCTTTCAATATAATTTCCATACTATCTCCTCCTTCTTATTATTTCATCATATCAGTTACATAAGGCAGCAGTGCCAAGTGACGTGCTCTCTTCACAGCCTGAGCCACACGACGCTGATACTTCAAAGAAGTACCTGTAATACGACGCGGAAGGATTTTTCCCTGCTCGTTCAAGAACTTCTTCAAGAATTCGGGATCTTTGTAGTCAATGTACTTGATACCGCTCTTTTTGAAACGGCAGTACTTTTTCTTCTTAACATCTACTGAGGGCGGAGTTAAATATCTGATTTCTGATTGAACTTGTTGTGCCATGATTAATCCTCCTTTTTAGTTGATTTAACACTTCTTCTCTTCGCAGCGTATTCGGCAGCGTATTTGTCCTGCTTGAAAGTCAGGAAACGGATAACGCGTTCGTCACGACGGAAGTTTACTTCCAATTTCTCGATAACTGCGGGTTCTGCATTGAACTCAATCAGCTGATAGAATCCTGTAGACTTCTTCTGGATAGGATATGCCAGCTTCTTCAGTCCCCAGTTTTCTTCATTCACAATCTCAGCACCTTCAGCAGTGAGGATGCCTTTGAATTTTTCTACCGCTTCCTTCATCTGTACATCAGACAAAACGGGAGTCAAAATGAAAACGGTTTCGTATTGATTCATACTTGCTAATTAATAAATAAAATGTTTTGTTTAAAAAATTGCGGTGCAAAGGTAGACATTTTATTTTGAACTACAAACATTTAATGTTTTTTTGTGCGCGAAGGTAGGAATTATCGGACAAGAAAGGTATCTTTGCAAAGTTGTTTAAACAATAATTTCATGATAGAGCAGTTCAACTTTGACATCCGACTGATCTTTGCCATATTGAACGGCAAGGTATCTGCTGCCATCAACCGCAAAATGTCGCGCAACTTCCGCCAGAACGGACTGGAAATCACCCCCGAACAATGGACGGTGCTAATCTTCCTGTGGGAAAAAGACGGCGTAACACAGCAAGAGTTGTGCAATGCAACCTTCAAGGACAAACCCAGCATGACACGCCTCATCGACAACATGGAACGGCAACACCTGGTTGTACGCATCTCGGACAAAAAAGACCGGCGCATCAATCTGATTCACCTGACCAAGGACGGAAGAGAACTGGAGGAGCAGGCACGCATCGTTGCCAACCAGACCCTGAAAGAAGCCCTGCAAGGAGTGACCATCGACGAGCTCAGCATCGGGCAGGAATTGCTGAAAAAAATATTTTTCAACACCAAAGATTGAACCCGAAACACCCCATTATCTCCCGCCGGCATCTGTATTCTCCATTAAAATAAGAGGAATAATGGTTTTTTTTCAAAAATAATTTCGCTTGTTGAAGAATTATGCTTTTCTTTGTAACAAGAAAAAGAATATAATAATCTATTAAAATACACACACATGAAAGGCTTATTAAAAAATCTGGGTTTGATATTAATCCTGGTGGCAGCTGTAATCTTAATCGCATGCTCATTCACCGGCAACGTTAACGACAACATGATTTTGGGCAGCTCTGCAGCTTTGCTCGTAATCGGACTGATTGTCTACATTGTCATCAACAAGAAAATTGCCGATTGATATCAAAAAAAGAACAAGAAATAAGAAAGGCGGTCTGCTTACGTAGACCGCCTTTCTTATTTCTTTCTGCAAGAAGAGATTAAGACTCCGGCTCGGGGGTAATGAGCTTGTAGCCCTTACCGTGAATATTAATGATTTCAATCGAATCATCCTCCTTCAAATGCTTACGCAGCTTTGTGATATACACATCCATACTGCGTGCATTGAAATAGTTGTCATCAATCCAAATGGTCTTCAAAGCGAAATCGCGCTGTAAAATCTCATTGGCATGCGCACACAAAAGCCCCAACAGCTCCGACTCCTTCGTCGTCAGTTTCGTTTGCTTTTCAGGCGTGGACAAAATCTGCTTCTGTGTATCAAAAGTAAACTTGCCTATCTTATAGATATTGCTTTCCTTATTCTTCTTTCCACGAACCCGCCTCAAGATAGCTTCAATTCTGAAAACCAGTTCTTCCATGCTGAACGGCTTTGTTATATAATCGTCGGCACCAATCTTGAAGCCTTCCAATATATCTTCCTTCAACGTTTTGGCTGTCAGGAAAATGATGGGAACCTCGGCATTTGCCGAACGGACTTCCTGAGCCAAAGTAAAGCCGTCTTTCTTCGGCATCATCACATCGAACACACACAAATCAAACTTATTCTTCAGAAAAGCCTTGTAACCGGCTTCCCCATCGGGACACAACTCGGCGGCGTAGCCTTTCGCCTGTAAATATTCTCTTAAAAGCATGCCAAGATTTTCATCATCTTCGCACAATAAAATACGCAGTTTCTCGTCCATATCAATCAATTTTTTAATAAAGGTAATGCTATTATAAATTTAGTTCCAACGTTTAACTCACTTTCGGCCCTGATTGTTCCCTTGTGATCCGTAATAATTTTCTTCACATAGGCCAGTCCCAATCCAAAGCCTTTCACATCGTGCAGATTACCCGTATGCACGCGGTAGAATTTCTCAAATATCTTCTTCAAATTCTCTTTCTTGATGCCAATGCCGTTGTCCTGAACAGAAATCATCAGCTTACCCGGCTCGTTCCACGTCTTCACCGTCAGCTGCAAGTCCACATCCGGCCGTTTATACTTCACGGCATTATCCATCAAGTTAAAAATCACATTCGTTATATGCATCTCGTCGGCCAGAATAATCGAATCTTCGGCCGAAAGCTCATAGTCAATCTTTCCATTGTATCGCTCCACTTTCAGCGTAAAAGTATTGATGACCCCTGTTATCAGCTCGTTGGCATCCAGTTCCTTCATCTTCAAGGTAGCCTTCTGCCTGTCAAACATGGACATCTGCAACACCTTCTCCACCTGGAACCTCAGCCGTTTCGTCTCATCGTTGATGACTCCCGAAATATGCTGGAACATTGCCGGAGACTTTCCCACAGCAGGGTCCTTCAACATCTGGGCAGCCAGCGAAATGGTCGAAATCGGTGTCTTGAACTCGTGCGTCATGTTGTTGATAAAGTCGTTCTTCATCTCCGTCAGCTTTTTCTGCCTGAACACTATATATATAGTAAAGATGAAGGTTATCAACAGCACAAAGGTGAATATCATCGACGGAATCATAAAGCTGACCGAATCGAATATGTAATCCCTTTTACCGGGGAAATGCACCTTCATAATGCTCATACGGGCAGGAGGGTCGTTCAAAAACAACGGTTGCGTGTAAGAACTCTCACTGCCTTCGTCGCTGTAATCCGAGCATCGGTACACTTCTCTGCCGTCCCGGTCTATTACCTTGAAGTGAAATCTCAAGTCAATGCCATTGTCAAGCAGCCCCGCCGTCAGATACTGATCCAGATTCTTGAAGTTGACCCGTTCCTCCACCGGCTTGTCACTGGCCCGATAAATCATCTGCCAGACGACCTCGTCCATCAAAGCCCTCTGATAGATATACCGGTTCTTAATCATATCTACCAGCGAACGGGATGTCTGAGGGATTGTCTTGGCACCATGCTTGCGTGAAATCATAGCCCGCGGCAACTCCGAAATCTTGTTGGAAAAGGTTTTCCACTCAATCTTAGAACCATCGGGGGCTGTCACTACCTGGTGCATCTGCACCATGCTCTGTTCCCACGCTTTCTTTTCTGCCGCAGAGATGTCCTCCCGAACCCAGCGCTCCACCTCCGCAGATTCCACATCTTTTGAAGCCGCCATTAAGGCACGCTTCACAGATTCATCAAACTGCTCGTTACGCATCTTAACCATTTCCTCAATATAACTAATCTGCAGGTACAACAGACTAAGGAAGGAAAGACCCATAACAATACCTAATATCCAAATTGTAGACTTTTTCATAGCCACAAAATTAACACTCCCTAATTAACATACCTAACACATTAACCTGATTTAACCGCGCGTTCTCGTTAATTAACCCAAGGTATTATTTTAGGTTGCATTTTGTACATTATAACAAAAAGGAGCCCCTTCTGGTTTGCAAATTTAATAAAAAATTAATTGTCCTATTCACATTTCAGCATGTTATTCATCAGGGTTAAATAAAAAAAGCTGTCACCTTTCCAAAAGGGAAGGCAACAGCTTTAATTATTATAAAAAAACTGTTTATCGGGTAAAATTATTCTTCAGCCTGTTTAGCCTCAAATTCCTTAATCAGTTTGTCTTGTACATCACTCGGAACCAGTTCATAGCTGGCAAATTTCATGATGAAAGAAGCCCGGCCACCCGTCAACGAGCTCAACGAAGTAGAGTAAGAAGACATCTCCTTCAAAGGCACCTTGGCTATCAGTTTCTCATAACCGGCTTCACTGCTCATACCCATAATCATGGCACGGCGGCCTTGCAAGTCGCTCATGACATCGCCCATCTTGTCAGACGGAACAAAGACTTCCACGTCGTAAATGGGCTCCAGAATCTTGGGGCCGGCGTTCTTGAAGGCCTCGCTGAAAGCATTGCGGCCTGCCAGCATGAAGGAGATTTCATTGGAGTCAACCGGGTGCATCTTGCCATCATAAACAATGACACGTACGTCGCGGGCATACGAACCCGTCAACGGGCCTTGCTCCATGCGGGACATGACTCCCTTCAGGATGGCAGGCATGAAACGGGCATCGATGGCACCACCAACCACGCAGTTGACGAATACCAGCTTGCCGCCCCATTCCAATGGAATTTCTTCAGTACCCTTCACGTTCATCTTGAACTCCTGACCACCGAACTTATAAGTATCGGGTGCGGGCATACCTTCGTAATAAGGCTCTACAATCAAATGAACTTCACCAAACTGGCCGGCACCACCCGACTGTTTCTTATGGCGATAGTCGGCACGGGCAGCCTTCGTGATAGTCTCGCGATAGGGAATACGCGGTTCTTCAAATTTAATCTGCAGCTTCTCGTTGTTTTCCAGACGCCACTTCAACGTGCGCAGATGGAACTCCCCCTGTCCGTGTACAATGGTCTGACGCAATTCCTTGGACTGCTCAACCACCCACGTCGGGTCTTCCTCACGCATACGGTTCAGGATGGACATCATCTTTTCCGTATCGGCCTCGTTCACCGGCTTGATAGCGCGTGAATATTTGGAATTCGGATATTTAATGAAATTAAAGCGGTTTTCGGCATCCTTTCCGTTCAAGGTATTGCCCGTGTGCACGTCTTTCAGCTTCACCGTACAGCCTATATCACCGGCCACCATTTCTTCCACCTTGATACGGTTGGCACCGGCGCAAGCATAAATCTGCGCGATACGTTCCTTCGAGCCGCGGTCGGCATTGGAAAAGTCATCGCCTTCGTGAACCTTACCGCTCATCACCTTGAAGTATTGTACGTCGCCGATGTGCGGCTCAACAGCCGTCTTGAAGAAGTACAGCGAAGTCGGTCCGTTGGCATCCGGTTTCACCACTTCACCGCGGGTATTGTGCACAGGAGGCATTTCGTCTACAAACGGAACCACATTGCCCAGGAATTCCATCAGACGGCGTACGCCCATATCCTTACCTGCACAAACGCAGAATACCGGGAACATGCCGCGGCAAGCCAAACCCTTGCGGATACCCTCGCGCATCTCGTCTTCGGTCAGCGAATCAGACTCGAAGAATTTTTCCATCAGGCCTTCGTCGTGCTCGGCAGCGGCTTCCACCAGTGCCTTGTGCCATTCGGTAGCCTTTTCCATTTCTTCTGCGGGAATATCCTCAATCGTCGGAGCACCGCCTTCGGGTCCCCACGAATATTTTTTCATCAGAAGCACGTCAATCAAGGAATTGAAATTGGGGCCGGTAGCCAACGGATATTGCACGGGAACCACCTTGGGGCCATAGATGGAACGCAGCTGCTCCAGCACCATGTCATAATCACACTTCTCGCTGTCCAACTGGTTCACCAGGAAAATGACCGGCTTGCCCAGCTTCTCCGTATAGCGGAAGTGATTCTGTGTGCCTACCTCGGGACCGTATTGTCCGTTCAGCAGCAGGATGGCCGTATCCGTCACATTGAGAGCCGTAATGGCAGCTCCCACAAAGTCATCACTACCCGGACAGTCAATGATATTCAGTTTCTTACCGTTCCACTCCACATGGAAAACGGTGGAAAACACAGAATAGCCATATTCCTGTTCCACCGGGAAGTAATCGCTGACTGTATTCTTGGCAGTAATTCTGCCGCGACGTTTTATAATACCACTCTCAAAGAGCAGCGCTTCTGTGAGAGTGGTTTTACCCGAGCCATCATTGCCAAGGAGAGCAATGTTCTTGATTTCATGCGTCTGATATACTTTCATGATATATAGAGTTTAAAGTGAATAATCCAGCCTGCCAAACAGGCCATTAACTTTTGCGAGGCGCAAATTAGACATTAATCAACAGAAAAACAATTAAACCGACAGTGTTACTAAACTATGTTATGTAACACATTTTCTTTTACAGCAAATATTTGCTAACTTTATGCCCATGAATATCAATTCGTAATCACCATTATGACAAAGGCTGTTTTCTTTTCCACCTTATTAATATATATGTGTCTGATTGCAGGATGCAGTCACGACCACCACTCTGCCGGAAAACCGCTCATCGGGATTTCCTGTTCACATGCAGACAACAATTCCATTGTCAGGCGAACCTATTCGGAAGCCGTCATCCGGGCAGGAGGCATCCCGGTAATGATTCCCGTAACCGCAGACAGTTGTGCCCTTGCCGACATCATCGACCTTACGGACGGACTCATCCTGACCGGAGGCGAAGACGTACACCCCTCGTACTACGGCGAAACGCCCATCGAACAGTTGGGGGCTGTGGATTCCCTGCGGGACATCTACGACCTCACCCTCATCCGTCTGGCCGGCAAGCGGCAGATGCCCATCCTGGGAATCTGCCGGGGCGAGCAGCTCATCAACGTTGCCTTCGGAGGAACGCTCTATCAGGACATCCCCACCCAACACCCGGACAGCAGCGTTTGCCACAACCAGTCGGAACCCAGCCACATCCCCACCCACACGGTCTACCTACAGCCCCGTTCCATACCCGCCATAGCCGCAGGAACCTGCGAACTGCTCACCAACAGCCATCACCATCAGGCCGTCAAACAGGTAGCTCCCGGATTCAAGGTAACCGCCCGCAGCGCCGACAGCATCCCTGAAGCCATTGAGCACGCCGGAGGACTGCCCATTTGGGGAGTACAGTTCCATCCCGAAACCCGGACAGTGGCAGGAGACAGCGTGTCGCTCCGGTTCTTCCGCCACTTCATCGGGCAAGCCAAGAAATACCAGTCCGGCAACCAAGAAAGATAGTAGAAGTCAGACAGAAAGTTCCGCGGGGCCGGAATGATACAGACAAATGAAAGATTATGGTCTAAAATCTCCCCTTTTTGACATAATACTCTACACTCCCCTATTGATATTTCGCATATCTTTGTCTGCATATTAAAAATATCTGATACTACGATTTTATATGAAAAAGTTTATTTGGAGTTTGGTACTGTTGGCCGGTCTGGGCACCCTGCTGCCGGCTGTGGCCCAAAAGGCGACAACGTACAAAGCATTTGTGCCGGGTGAGGTGTGGAACGACACCGAAGGCAATCCCATCAACGCCCACGGAGGCGGTATTCTTTATCACGAAGGAACTTATTATTGGTACGGCGAGTACAAGAAAGGCAAGACCGTCCTGCCCGAATGGGCCACGTGGGAATGCTACCGCACGGACGTCACCGGCGTGAGCTGCTATTCTTCGCAAGACCTGATGAACTGGAAGTTCGAGGGCATCGTGCTGCCCGCCGTCAAGGACGACGCCAGCCACGACCTGCACCCCAGCAAGGTACTGGAACGCCCCAAGGTCATCTACAACTCCAAGACAGGCAAGTTCGTGATGTGGGCACACGTGGAAAGCGCCGACTACAGCAAAGCCTGCGCAGGCGTGGCCGTCAGCGACTCGCCCACCGGACCGTTCACCTACCTGGGCAGCTTCCGCCCCAACAACGCCATGAGCCGCGACCAGACCGTCTTTGTGGACGACGACGGACGGGCCTATCAGTTCTACTCGTCCGAAAACAACGCTACCTTATATATCAGCGAGCTGACCGACGACTACCTGCGCCCCAGCGGACGCTTCACGCGCAACTTCATCGGAGCCAGCCGCGAGGCGCCGGCCGTATTCAAGCACGGAGGCAAATACTACATGCTCTCCTCGGGCTGCACCGGCTGGGACCCCAACCAGGCCGAGCTGGCCGTGGCCGACTCCATCATGGGGCCGTGGAAAGTGCTGGGCAACCCCTGCACCGGAACCGATGCCGACAAGACCTTCTACGCACAGAGCACCTACGTTCAGCAGGTCTACGGCAAGAAGGACTGCTACATCGCCCTGTTCGACCGCTGGAACAAGAAAGACCTGGAAAACTCGCGCTACGTATGGCTGCCCCTCTCCTTTGAAAGCGGCAAAATCTCCATTCCCTGGCGTGCAGAATGGAACCTGGACAGTTTTGCCGACCAGCCCCGCTTCGAAGCCGGCAAGGGAACCTTCCTGCTGAACGGCAAGCCCTTCATCGTGAAAGCCGCCGAGCTGCACTATCCGCGCATCCCCAAACCCTACTGGGACCAGCGCATCAAGCTCTGCAAGGCACTGGGCATGAACACCGTCTGCCTCTACGTATTCTGGAACTCACACGAACCGAAGCCCGGCGAGTTTGACTTCACCGGACAGAACGACCTGGCCGAGTTCTGCCGCCTCTGCCAAGCCAACGACATGTACGTCATCCTCCGACCCGGTCCGTACGTATGCGCCGAGTGGGAAATGGGCGGTCTGCCCTGGTGGCTGCTGAAGAAGAAAGACATCCGCCTGCGCGAGTCAGACCCCTACTTCATCGAGCGCGTGGCCATCTTCGAGAAGGAAGTGGCCAAGCAGGTGGCCGGACTGACCATCGAGAACGGCGGCCCCATTATCATGGTACAGGTTGAAAACGAATACGGTTCCTACGGCGTAAGCAAGCCTTACGTTTCGCAGATACGCGACATCGTGCGCCAGAACTTCGGCAATGTCACCCTGTTCCAGTGCGACTGGGCTTCCAACTTCACCCAAAACGGCCTGCACGACCTCATCTGGACCATGAACTTCGGCACCGGAGCCAACATCGACCAGCAGTTTGCCCGCCTCAAGGAACTGCGCCCCAACAGCCCGCTCATGTGCAGCGAGTTCTGGAGCGGATGGTTCGACAAGTGGGGAGCCAACCACGAAACCCGTCCCGCCGACGACATGATTGCCGGCATCGACGAGATGCTGTCCAAGGGCATCTCCTTCAGCCTCTACATGACCCACGGCGGAACCAACTGGGGACACTGGGCCGGAGCCAACTCGCCCGGCTTTGCGCCGGACGTCACCTCCTACGACTACGACGCCCCCATCAGCGAGTCGGGACAGACCACGCCCAAATACTGGAAGCTGCGCGAGACGCTGGCCAAGTACATGAACGGCGAGAAACAGGCCAAAGTGCCCGCGCTCATCAAGCCCATCAGCATACCTGCCTTCCAGTTCACCGAGATGGCGCCCCTCTTTGCCAACCTGCCCGCAGGCAAGAACGACAAGGACATCCGCACCATGGAGGACTACGACCAGGGCTTCGGCAGCATCCTCTACCGCACCTCGCTGCCCGAACTGAAACAGCCCGCCCTGCTCACCGTGAACGATGCCCACGACTATGCCCAAATCTTCGTGGACGGCAACTACATCGGCAAGCTGGACCGCCGCAACGGCGAGAAGCAGCTCACCCTGCCCGCCTGCCGCAAGGGCGCCCGCCTGGACATCCTCGTGGAAGCCATGGGCCGCATCAACTTCGGACGCGCCATCAAGGACTACAAGGGCATCACCAGCAACGTGGAGCTGACCGTGGACATGAACGGCTACCCCTTCGTCTGCGACCTGAAGAACTGGGAAGTGTTCAACATCGAAGACACCTACGAGTTCTACAAGAACATGAAGTTCCAGCCCATCCAGTCGCTGACGGACGAGAACGGACAGCGCATACCGGGCTGCTACCGAGCCACCTTCCAGGTGAAGAAGCCCAGCGACACCTTCCTCAACTTCGAGACCTGGGGCAAGGGACTGGTCTACGTCAACGGCTACGCTCTGGGGCGCATCTGGGAAATCGGCCCGCAGCAGACGCTCTACGTGCCCGGCTGCTGGCTGAAGAAGGGCGAAAACGAAATCCTGGTGTTCGACATCGTAGGCCCCAAGGAGGCCAAGAGCGAAGGCCTGCGTGAGCCGCTGCTCGACCAGCTCCTCGTACAGAAGCCCCTCACCCACCGCGAAGAAGGACAGAATCTGGACCTCAGCGCCGAGAAGCCCGTGCTCACCGGCAGCTTCAAGCCCGGCAACGGCTGGCAGGAGTTCAAGTTCGGACAGCCCGTCAGCGGACGCTACCTCTGCCTGGAGGCCCTGAACGCACAGGACGGCAAAGAGCTGGCCTGCATCGCCGAGATGTACGTGCTCAATGCCGACGGCGAACGCCTCTCGCGCGAGCCGTGGATTGTGAACTATGCCGACAGCGAAGACGTGTCGCACGTCAACCGCTCGGCCGACAAGATTTTCGACCTGCAGGAATCCACCTACTGGAGCACCGAGGCCGGAAGCAGCTATCCACACGCCATCGTCATCGACCTGGGCGCCACCCACTCGCTGAGCGGCATCCAGTACCTGCCCCGCATGGAGAGCGAAGTGCCGGGCGGCATCAAGGACTTCAAGGTGTACGTACGGACAGAACCGTTCAAATACTGATAACCGACATCCCTTACTCGATAAGATAAGTGATGCCATCTGACGAGGCTGCCTCAAAATGCTTCTTCATTTTGAGACAGCCTCGTCTGTATATATACGGAGGCGCGGGAGACGTTGCGCGCAAGGTATCTACAATGTGGGTGTATTTGAGTTTTACCCGACCCTACATGTATATCCCTGCCAATACGGCGGACGCACCGTGGTGCGTCCCTACATCGTTAATCAAAATCCTTTGGTTACAGCGTAAACACCCACGTGTAGGGGCGGGGTCTGCCCGCCCGAATGCACACACGCAAACATCCACACGTAGGGACGCACCACGGTGCGTCCGCCTGTATACATATACGAACACCCTGCGGCGCGGGAGACGTTGCACGCAACGCCTCTACAATGTGCGTATTCGGGAGGCCACGCCCCGGCTCGCTCCAAGCATCCCCCAAACACGCAGCAAGCACTGCCCGAACACGCAGGAAGCATCGGCCGAACCCGTAGAAAAGTTATAAAGCAGCCGCGCAGATGTACATCGCAAGCGCTCAGATGTACATCGCAAGCGTTCAGATGTAAAACGCAGCCGCTGCTTTATAACTTTTCTGCCGACTCGGGCAAACCTGTCTGCCGACTTGGGGAAACCTGCGGGCCACACGGGCCTTACTTTGCAGAAAGCCCGCGGACGGACTTTCCCGCTTTTCCGTCGCCACCCCGGACTTTCTGCGCCCCCCCGACCGCAATTTATGAAACAGGACAGGCGGAGAATCTCCATTTTATACTATCTTTGTCACGCCCCACGGCTATAAAACACAGTAGAAAAGTAATCAGTACTCATGAAAACCAGCAGTTTTCTCCTCCTCTTCCTCTTCACGATTCTGCCCGTCCGTGCAGAAGACGAAGAGCTGAAGACGTATCAGGCAGAATTGTCGCGGGCCCTCCGAAGCAAACATCCGGACAGCCTGGCCACCGCCTATTGCCACCTAAGTGAATATTACGCCTACCGCAACAGCGACTCGGCTCGCCACTATTGCGAAGAAGGACTGAAGCACGCGCGCCGCGAAGTGTGCGAGCCCTACCTGGTGCTGCTCAACAACCTGGCCGAAGCCTATTCGGCCGCCGGAGAGATGGAGCAGGCCGCCAGCCTGTACAAGCACACACTGACGGAGTGCATCCGCCTGCACTCGGACAGCAGCCTCCAGGCCACCGTGTCGACCTCGCTGGGCGTGGTCTACCGCCGCCGCGACATGCCCGACTCGGCCCTCTACTTCTACAACCGGGGACTGGCCCTGCTGCGGGGCCAACAGGCCTACGACGAAGAGGCCCACCTGCTGACCAACATAGCCGTCCTCTATGCCAACACCTCGCGGCTGGAAGAGGCGGAACGCTATGCCCTGCTGGCCACCGAGGCCGCCCAGAAATGCGAGGACATGGATATGACCTATTGGCGGAATTAATTTGAATTGATAATATGTTTGGAAAGTTGCGCATATCGCTGATTTTTATTAACTTAGTGCTATCCGAATCATTAAGTTTAA
>NZ_CASFWU010000004.1 GCF_949298305.1 uncultured Bacteroides sp.
TGGCAAGCCGTTTTCTGTACTCGGAGCGAAGCGGAGCAAAATTCGCTCGCCTTAACAAATTCAGGTCAATATACAACAGAAGTCTCAACTATCTGAAACGGGAGCAGCTAGCTTCTGATTTCCGGTCATGGAACGAAAGGCGTATCGCCATGTATGAACACGAGACCCTCGACCCGGACAGGAATCCTGTCGTCAGAAGGCTTCTTGACGGGGACCTGAAGGACAGTCTCCTTAAAGCGATAGACGCCCTTCCTCCGAAACGGCAGGAAATCATCCGCATGCATTTCGTGGAAGAGATCCCGAACAAGGAAATCGCAAAAAGGCTCGGCATATCATTGAGTACAGTCGAAAACCATATCAATGCAGCCCTGAAGAAGATGAGGGCCACCCTGTCGGAAGAAGAATTCATGCTTATACTGCTTCTCCTGCCCATACATGCGATTTTTATGAATTAGAGTAGGTGCATCGCGGCATATCCTTGTATTTATCTTTTGCCCTTTTGGGAAAAAAAGCGATATTTGCGTGCCCGTTATAAATCTAAAAGGAATAATTTATGGAAAAAGTGATTATCAATTCGTACGAAGATTTTGAGAAGCTGGTGGGCCAGCGCATTGGCGTGTCCGACTATGTAGAACTGCCGCAGGAGCGCATCAACCTGTTTGCCGACGCCACGCTCGACCATCAGTGGATACACGTGGACACGGAGCGCGCCAAGGTGGACAGCCCCTTCCACAGCACCATAGCCCACGGCTACCTGACCCTCTCCATGCTGCCCTATATGTGGAACCAGATTATCGAGGTGAACAACCTGAAGATGATGATTAACTACGGCATCGAGAAGATGAAGTTCGGACAGGCTGTCCTCTCGGGCCAGCGCATCCGCCTGGTGGCCGACCTTCAGTCGCTGAGCAACCTGCGCGGCGTGGCCAAGGCCGAAATCAAGTTCGCCATCGAGATTGAGGGCGAGAAGAAGAAGGCGCTCGAAGGCGTGGCCGTGTTCCTGTACTACTTCAACTGAGCATAGGCTTCACCACAGAGTCTTTATTTGAAACGCGGATTGACGCAGATTAAAAAATAAATTATCTGTGGTCATCTGCCCCATCAGTGTCATCTGCGTGCCATTTTCACCACAATTTTCCTCCTCCTCCCGCCGCCCGTCAAACAAAAGCAAGGGCGGATTGTTGTTTCGTGGATAGATTTTATACTGATTCAAACAACAGAGAAAAAGAGTATGAGAAAGTGGAAGTTATTATTCGTGCTGGCGGCCTTCGTGCTGTCTGCGCAGGCCTTTGCCATCCAGGTGTCCGAAAGCCTTCAGGCTACGTTCAACAAGCTCTATCCCTCGGCCGAGGACGTGGCCTGGGAGCAGGACGGCAGCGGCTACTACGTGGCCGACTTCTTTGCGGACGGCTTCAACGTCAAGGTGTGGTTCACGCCCCAGGAGCAGTGGGTGATGAAGCAGACCGACTGGGAGACGATGGACAACGTGCCCGGCCCTGTGTTCAACGCCTTTGCCGCGGGCGAGTATTCGGGCGGCGAGGTGCAGAACGTGGTGTGGGTGCAGTTCCCGCAGCGCCAGCCCGTGGTGGCCGTCGTGGTGGGCATGGCCAACGAGCCGACAGAGTACCAGCTGATTTACTCGGCCGAAGGCGAGCTGCTGAACTCCGAGGACGTTACCGACATGGACGACACGCTGGGGGCGGCGACGTTTCTGCATTGAGCGGCGCCCTTCAGGGGGTGAAATACATTTTTCAGACGCGGATGACGCAGATGTGATAGATTTCAGATTGCCATGCGGACGGTGACGTGTAGGGGCGGGGTCGGCCCGCCCGTATGCATCCACGTTGTAGTGCAGCGTGTGTGGGCAACGCCACGCAGATTTTTTAATTCATTATTCGCGTTCGTCTGCATTTTCATTAACCATTAACCATTTACCATTAACCATTTACCAGAAATCTTCGTTTTCATTTGCCTCTCCGCTCGCCTTTCGCTATCTTTCCATAAGATAGGATGCGGCTCGGGATAGTCAAACTGAAAAACTCTGTTTTTCGTTTGCCTCTCCACTCGCCTTTGTATATCTTTGTCCTATCCTCCCACGTCGGGAGGGGACTAAAGAGGAGGAATTGCTTATGAAGTCGTTTCGTTTGGGTTTGCTCGTGTTTCTGATAGGTTGTTGTGCCCTGGCGCAGGCAGCCGAGGGCTATGTAGTTCGCGGCCGCGTGGTGGACAAGTTGACGAGGGAGCCCATACCCTATGCCAACGTCACCCTCTTCGGCTATCCCGACCACGGAGCGCCCACCGACTCGGTCGGCGTCTTCCGCATCGAGCAGGTGCCGCCAGGCATCTGCCGCCTGTCCGTGTCGTGTATCGGCTACAAGGCCCTGCTCTCGCCCGAGTTCATGGTGTCCGCCAAGACACCCTTCGTCGAGCTGGAGCTGGAGGAGGACGCCGCCCTGCTGGGCGAGGTGACCGTGCAGACCACCACCCTGCGACGCGTCAAGGAAAGCCCCGTCGGCCTGCAAATCATCGGCCTGCACGAGATTGAGAAAAGCCCTGGCGGCAACCGCGACATCTCCAAGATTGTCCGCTCCTATCCGGGCGTCTCCTTCTCGCCCATCGGCTACCGCAACGACCTCATCGTGCGCGGCGGCTCGCCCTCCGAGAACCGCTTCTACCTGGACGGCGTGGAGATACCCAACATCAACCACTTCGCCACCCAGGGCGCGTCGGGCGGCCCCGTCAGCATCCTCAACGCCGACCTCATCCGCGAGGTGCAGTTCTACACGGGCGCCTTCCCCGCCGACAAGGCCGGCGCGCTGAGCTCGGTGATGGACATCCGCCTGAGCGATGGCAACCCCGACGCCAACAGCTTCAAGGCCACGCTGGGCGCCTCCGAGGTGTCGCTCAGCGGCACGGGCCACTTCAGCGACCGCACCACCTACCTCTTCTCCATCCGCCAGTCCTACCTGCAGCTGCTCTTCAAGATGCTGGGCCTGCCCTTCCTGCCCAACTACATCGACGGACAGTTCAAGATTAAGACCAAGCTGGGCGCCAAGGACGAGCTGACCGTGCTGGGCCTGACGGGCATCGACAACATGAAGCTGAACACCGACGAGGAGGGCGAAAGCGCCGAATACCTCCTCAGCTACCTGCCCCGCATCACCCAGCAGACCTATACCCTGGGCGCTGTCTACCGCCACTACGCGGGCCGCCACGTCCGCTCGCTGACCCTGGGCTACAACTACCTGGGCAACCAGAACCTGAAGTATCGCGACAACGACGAGTCCAGCCCCGACAACCTTACCCTCGACCTCAGCTCCAGCGAGCAGAAGCTCTCCCTGCGTGCCGAGAACCGCACCTATGGCGAGCACTGGACGCTGACCCAGGGCGTGGAGGCCTACTATGCCCGCTACTACGACCGCACCTTCCAGCGCCTCTACCAGCAGGGCATGCCCCTCACCAGCGAATACCGCACCACGCTTGGCCTTTGGGGGTGGGGAGCCTTTGCCTCCGCCCGCTACCAGACGGCCGACGAGCGCCTCACCGCCACCGCCGCCCTGCGCCTGGACGGATGCGACTTCTCTGCCTCAACCGCCCGCTTCTGGGAGAACCTCTCGCCCGTGCTTTCGCTCTCTTACCTCTTCCTGCCCTCGTGGTCGGTCAATGCCAGCGTGGGCATGTACCACCAGCTGCCGCCCTACACGGCTCTGGGCTACAAGGACGCCGAGGGCGAGTATGCCAACCGCTCCCTGCGCTACGTGCGCCTACAGACGGCCAACGCCGGCGTGGAGTGGAACCGCGACGAGCGCATGGTGGTCTCCCTCGAAGGCTTCTACAAGTACTACACCCGCTCGCCCCTCTCCGTGGCCGACGGCATCCCCCTGGCCTGCAAGGGCAACGACTACGGCGTGGTGGGCAACGAGCTTCTCCTGCCCGTGGCACAGGGGCGCGCCTACGGCCTCGAAGCCACCTTCCGCTGGCAGATACCCGGCAAGTTCTATTCCGTCTCTTCCTTTACCTTCTATCGCAGCCAGTACCGCAACGACGCCTCCAGCCCCTACATCGCCTCCGCCTGGGACAACCGCTTCATTGCCAACATCAGCGCCACCTACAACCTGCCCCGCAACTGGAGCATAGGCGCCAAGGTCAGCTCCATAGGCGGCTCGCCCTATACGCCTTACGACACGGACAAGTCCTCCCTTGTGCAGGCCTGGGACGTGCAGGGACGGCCCTACTACGACTACTCCCTCTACAACACCGGCCGCCTGGACACCTTCACCCAGCTCGACCTCCGCATCGACAAGAGCTACTACTTCCGCCGCTGCATGCTGGGCCTCTACATCGACCTCCAGAACGTCACCGTCAGCAAGCTGCGCCAGCCCGACGTGCTGATGAGCACCGGCGAGATTGTGAACCCCGACGCCGCCCCCGCCGAGCAGCGCTACCGCATGAAGTACATCAAGCAGGAGAGCGGCACCCTGCTCCCCACGCTGGGAGTGACGGTGCAGTTCTGATCTCTTTTGGTGAAAACATGGCATACAGATGACGCAGATGTGGCAGATGGCCACAGATTATTTTTTCAAAAAAACTCTGTGGTGAAAAAACGCAGATTAACGCAGATTAGCGCAAAAAAGAAAAATAATCTGCGATAATCCGCGTTAATCCGCGTTTCAAAAAAACTCTGTGAAACTCTGTGTCCTCTGTGGTGAACTTGGCACACAGATGTGACAGATGACCACAGATAATTAATTTTTTAATCTGCGATAATCCGCGTTAATCTGCGTTTCAAATAAAAACTCAGTGCCCTCTGTGGTGAACTCAGAAGTCCGCCCCCCTACAGAACCTCATCCGCCTGCCCGTGTCGGGGTGGGTGAACTCCAGCGTCTCAGCGTGCAGGCAAAGGCGTGTGGCAGGGTGACCATAGAGCGGGTCGCCCACGATGGGGCAGTGCAGCCCTTGGGGGTGGGCGGCGTGCAGGCGCAGCTGATGGGTGCGGCCCGTATGCGGATAGAAGGCCACGAGCGTGCGGCCGTCCTTGCGCTCCAATACCTCGTAGTCGGTGATGGCCGCCTTGCCGTGGACGGGATGCACCAGCTGGCGGGGACGGTCGAGCGGGTCGGGGCAGAGGGGCAGGTCGATGCGTCCCTTGTCGGCGGGCACGTTGCCCTCGAGCAGGGCGATGTAGCGCTTGCTGACCAGGCGCTGCCTGAACTGCTCCTGAAGCAGGCGGTGCGCCTCCTTCGTCTTGGCTATCAGCATCAGGCCCGAGGTGTCCATGTCCAGGCGGTGGACGGTGAGGGGGCCTTCGGCGGTGGGGTAGCGGCGGCGCATCAGGCTGTAGACAGACTCCGCCTCCTCCTTGCCGGGCACGGAGAGCATCCCTGCGGGCTTGTTGACCACGGCCAGCCAGGAGTCTTCGTAGACAATTTCGAGCGCAGCGGTGGAGCTTTGCTTCATGGCTTGCAGGCGGGGGCTTTCGTCCACGTCCAGCCCTTGCAGCATGTGGCCCAGGATGGGGCCGCACTTGCCCTGGCAGGCGGGGTAGTAGTGGCCGTGGTGGCGCACTTCGGTCTTGGGCGAGCGTCCCCACCAGAACTCGGCCATGCAGAGGGGTTGCCAGCCGTGCAGGTAGGCCTGCTGGAGCAGCTTGGGGGCGGCACACTCGCCTGCGCCCGCGGGCGGCACCTGTTGGGCGGTGGGGGCAAAGATGTCGCACAGGTTCTTGCGCTCGCCCCGCGCGTTGAGCATCTCGAACTGGGCGAACAGGCGCAGCTGGAGGGCGGCCGAGCGTTGCTTGCGCTCCGCTTTCAGCCGGGCCATCTCGTCCTCCCACTCGCCGAGGGGGCGGCGCAGGGCGTCGAGCCGCTCGTTCAGACTTCTCTCCAGGCGTTTGCATTCGGCCTTCTGAAACTGGCTTTCGCGTATCAGGGCTTCGGCCTCGTCGGGCGTGAGGGCGGCTTCCTTCCTCCGCTCCTCGCGGCGCGCCTTGGCTGCCTTCATCGAGGCTTTGGCGGCGTCGAGGGCTGAACGGGCGGCCTGCTCCTCGTCGGCGAGGGCGGCTTTCAGTTGCAGGTAGCGCTCGTCGGCCTGCAAGGTGCGGAGGCGGGCGTTGATGAGTGAAATCTGCTCTTCCTCCACCTTGAAGAAACCGTCGGGGCGCAGCAGGTCGTAGACGGGCGGCACGAAGTAGGGATGCACGTTGTTGCCCGCCAAGATGCCCGAGAAGGCGGCCAGGAAGCCCAGGCGCCCCTCGGCAGTGCGCACCACCAGCACGCCGAACATCTTGCCCTCGTCCAGCTCCTGTTGCCAGTCGTCGCGGGTGGACAGGTAGGCCTGCACCTCGCCTGCCGCCAACACGCAGAGGGGATGGGGCGTGTAGCAGAAGGGGTAGGTGAACCTTACGGGCAGGGGGATGCCTTCGGCCTGGGGCGGTAGCGGGTGGAGCATGGACATGGCGGCGGTCATTGGTCGGCGGGGGTGAGCTTCTTCTTGTAGTAGGAGTGGGCCGTGTAGAGGGCGGCGGCAGGGTTGTTGCCCGTCACGCGGTCTTTGGTGACGAGGGTGGTGACGTAGGCGTCGGAGTATTTGTAGAACAGGCTGTCGTGGCCCACGCACAGGCCGATGACCACGTTCAGGTCGGTCTTGGCCTTGTTGAGCAGACGGGCTTGAAGGATGGGGTTGCACATGGCGGCACCTATGCTTTCGCACTCCTGCGGGATGCCTACGGACGACTTGGCCTGGCCCGCTACCTTGCAGATGACGGAGTAGGCCTCGAAGCCGTTGGCACGAAGAATCTGGGCAAAGATGCGCGCCTCCCTGACGAGCCCGATGCAGTTGGCGATGCCTATCTTGCGGGCGCCTATCTTGCGGGCAAAGCGCATGATTTCCTCCACCCGCGTCCACTGGCAGTAGCCTTCGTACTCCACTTCGGCGCTGGCCACCATGATGTCGTGGTTGCGCGCTTCGTCGTATCGCTCCAGGGCCCATTGGCGGTCTTCCTCCTCCAGATGGGTGGTGAGGCAGAAGTCTGGGTAGGTCTTGGTCTTGTACTTGCAGTTCTGTGTGCCGCAATCCACGCACGAGGGCGCTTCCTTCGGCCCGCGACCCTCGGCTTCGGCTTCCTTTTCTGTCTTCATGGCCGGGGCGTTGGCAGGTTTCTTGGGCAGGTGCTTGCGGGCTTTCTCCCAGGCTGCCTTGCGTGCCTGGTACTGCTCCATCTTGTTTTCGAGGTAATTGTCTGCCATGCTATTTCATTTTTTTCAGTTCGTCGAGGGTAATGGTCTTGACGGTGCCCGTCGTGCTTCCGCTGCCCGTTGTCTTGGGCGTCGTCGTCTGCGTGCCGCTGCCATACTTGGCCTTGATTTCGGGCAGTGCCTTCTGGATGTCGGCTATGCGGCGGCTGTCGCTGGGGTGGGTGCTCATAAATTCGGGCACGCTGCTCGAGCCTCCGGCCGACATCTTCTGCCAGAAGCCCACCGCCACGTCGGGGTTGTAGCCCGCCATGGCCATGAACACCAGGCCCATGTAGTCGGCCTCCGTCTCGTGCGTTCGCGAGAAGGGCAGCATCACGCCATATTGTGCCCCGATGCCGTACACTTGGTTGGCTACAGTCTGTATGGCGGCGCTCTTCTGCGAGAGAGACTGGTTGAGGATTTGTGCGCCGTACTGTGCCAGTATCTGCTGGCTGATGCGCTCGTTGCTGTGCTTGGCTACGGCGTGCGCCACCTCGTGCCCGATGACCACTGCCAGCTCGTCGTCCGTCTGGACAAGTTTCATCAGCCCTTCGTACACCACAATTTTGCCGCCGGGCATACAGAAGGCATTCACCTGGTCGTCCTTCACCAGGTTGAACTCCCAGGCGAAGTTGGCAATCTCGGACGAAAGGCCGTTGTCGCGCAGGTATTGTTCGGTGGCGGCGGCAATCTTCTTGCCCACGCGCGTCACCTGCTCCGACTGGACTTTCGATGTCGATTTGGGGGCACTTTTCATGTAGTCCTGATATTGTGTCAGGCTGGAGGACAGCACCTCCTGGTCGGAAACCAGCAACACCTGTTTTCGTCCCGTCAGGGGGACAGAGCCGCATCCGGCCAGCAATAGGAGCGCGGCAGCTCCCGTCAGTATCAGTCTTTTCATCTCTCTCCTGTTTTTTGTATGATTACACACTGCAAAAGTATAGTTTTTATCGGACATATAAGCGTGGGGCGGGGGATAAGATTTTCGGCTTGGTGGAGCTTCGGAAGAGGAAACTTTCTACGAGGTGCGGAAGATGTTGGTTTTTTTGAGGAGAAAATGTTACTTTTGTACTGCCCGCTCCCTGCTGGGAGAAAAAGGCGAAGGATTTGTAAAAACAGATAGGCTTATGAAAAACAAGAAATGGAATCTGCTGCTTGCCGCGGCAGCGTTGTGTGCGCTGGCTTCGTGCGGCAATGCGGCCAAAAAACAGACGAATGGAGAAATGAAGATGGAAAATCAGTGTGAGAAGGTGACGACGGAAGGTCGGCAGACGTTGCAGGTGGGCGACGTGAAGGTGACGTGGATAAAGGACAATGTCGGCGACAAGCTGATGGGCAGGGAACTCTTTGCCGACGCACCCGACAGCCTGCTGGAAAGTCTTTCCCTGCAAGAGGGCATACCCTCTACCGTCAGCGTCTTCTGGGTGGAGACGGATGGTGTGGGCATCTTGTTCGATACGGGCTTGGGCAGTCCTGAGAGCGGCCTGCTGGCGGGGCTGGATTCATTGGGCGTCAAGCCTGCCGATGTCAGGTATCTGTATCTGACCCACTTCCATGGCGACCACATCGGGGGCATGATACGGGACGGAAAGGCTGTCTTCCCCAATGCCCAGGTGTATGCCTCGAAAGCCGAGTACGATGCCTGGATGCAGATGCCCGACGGGCAGAAAGCCCAGGTGGTGAAGACGATGGAGGCCTATAAAGACCGCCTGCATCTTTTTGACTTCGACGATGTCCTGCCGGGCAATGTCGTGGCTTTGAATGGCGTAGGACATACGCCGGGACATACTGTGTATAAGGCAGGCAAGCTGCTGGTGGTGGGCGATCTGGTTCACGGTGCCGCCCTTCAGTTGCCGCATCCTGAATATTGCGCATCGTACGACATGGACAAGGAGGCTGCCGTGAAGGTACGCAGGCATTTCCTGCAAATGGCCTCGGCCGACGGGCTGACGATGGCGGGCATGCACTTCCCGGCTCCCGCTTTCAAGTAGGCTTTGTGTCCTGTGGGCGACCTTAATCTTCGCCCCGAAATTCTATTTGCACGGCCTGTGGCGGACATTTGTATCCACCGCAGGCCGTGCAGGCATTCATCGCGGACCATGCAAGCATTCATCGCGGACCGTGCAAGCATTCACCGCGGACCATGCAAGCATTTTGTAAGCGTGGCAAAGTCCCTGTGTACCAACAGAAAAAGGGAACGCACCTTTCGGCACGTCCCCTTCCTATCTAAATCTATGGCTTAAAAATACTTTGCTTATACGATGCCCTGAGCCATCATGGCGTTGGCCACTTTCATGAAGCCGGCAACGTTGGCACCCTTCACGTAGTTTACGTATCCGTCGGGTTCGGTACCATACTTCACGCAGTTTTCGTGGATGTTCTCCATGATGTAGTGCAACTTGGCGTCCACTTCTTCGGCACTCCAAGACAGACGTTCGGAGTTCTGAGTCATTTCGAGACCCGATACCGATACACCGCCGGCATTGGCAGCCTTGCCCGGAGCATAGAGAATCTTGGCTTCTTGGAAGACGCGGATGGCTTCCGGCGTAGAGGGCATGTTGGCACCTTCGGATACGGCGATTACACCGTTGGCAACCAGTTGCTTGGCCTCTTCGCCGTTGATTTCGTTCTGAGTGGCGGAGGGCAGGGCGATGTCGGCCTTTTCACCCCAGGGACGGGCGCCTTCTACATACTTCACACCCGGATATTGTTCGGCGTATTCGCGGATACGGCCACGATAGAGGTTCTTCAGCTCCATGATGTAGTCCAGCTTTTCGCGGTCGATGCCTTCGGGGTCGTAAACGTAACCGTCGGAGTCGGACATGGTCAGTACCTTGCCGCCCAGTTGCAGCACCTTCTCGGCTGTATATTGGGCCACGTTGCCCGAACCGGAGATGAGCACCGTCTTGCCTTTCAGGTCCATGCCTTTCGTCTTCAGCATTTCCATCAGGAAGTAAACGTTGCCGTAACCTGTAGCCTCGGGACGGATGAGCGAACCGCCGAATTCGCGGCCCTTGCCTGTCAGCACGCCGCTGAATTCACGTGTCAGTTTCTTGTACATGCCGAACATGAAACCTACTTCACGTCCGCCTACGCCGATGTCACCTGCCGGTACGTCTACGTCCGGACCGATGTGACGCCACAACTCCAGCATGAAGGCCTGGCAGAAACGCATGACTTCAGCGTTGCTCTTGCCACGCGGAGAGAAGTCCGAACCGCCTTTGCCGCCACCCATGGGCAGGGTAGTCAGTGAGTTCTTGAAAGTCTGCTCGAAAGCAAGGAACTTCAGGATACCCAGGTTGACGGAAGAGTGGAAACGAATACCGCCTTTGTAGGGGCCGATGGCATTGTTATGTTGTACACGGTAACCCATGTTGGTCTGTACGTTGCCTTTGTCGTCTACCCATGTTACGCGGAACTGATAAACACGGTCGGGGATGCACAGACGTTCAATCAGGTTTACTTTGTCGAACTCGGGATGTTTGTTGTATTCTTCTTCGATGGTAGAGAGCACCTCTTCTACGGCTTGATGATACTCCGGTTCATTGGGGAACCTTCTCTTCAAATCTTCTAATACCTTAGCTGCATTCATAATCTGTTTTTTCTTTTATTGGTTTTTTGATGTTTATTTGTTACCTAAAACAATGTGTATGTTGTATGGCTGTACTTGTTCTCGGTTGCGGTTGCAAAAGTAAGCATAAAAATGATACTTGCAAACATTTTATAAAGAAAATGCGGGATAAAACAGCAAAAATTCTGTTTTATCCCGCAAAAAGGAATAAAAAGATACTATTTATTCTTCTTTATGGACCGAAAGACAGGTATAAAGACGAATGCGGCCGAAAGTGCAAGCGAAACGATGACTGGGCCGTCAATTCGTTCGGCATATACCAATACGATATAGCAAAGTGCTGCCCAAAGCAGCACAATGCAAACTATTTGTGTCTTCGACAGCGGTCGTCTCATTGGGCGGCTTTCTTTTTGGCCACGATGGCGTCGATGACGGCAACCGCCGTGATGTTCACGATGTCGCGTACGGAGCTTTCAAAGTCCGTAAAGTGGATGGGCTTGTTCAGTCCCATCTGTATCGGGCCAATCAGTTCCATGTCCGTATTCATGGCTTGCAGAAGTTTGTAGCCCGAGTTGGCTGAGCTCAGGTTGGGGAAGATGAGGGTGTTGACATCCTTGCCCTTGAGGCGGGTGAACGGATATTTCTTGTCGCGTACTTCGCGGTTCATGGCGAAGTTCACCTGCATTTCGCCGTCGATGGCCAGTTCGGGATATTCCTTCTGCATGTAGTCCACCGCTTCATGAACGTTGACCGGGCTTCCTTCTTTGTCCGCGCCGAAGTTGGAGTAGCTCAGCATGGCTATCACCGGTGTGTGGTTGAAGAACCGTACGGTGTATTCGGAGAGCTTGGCAATGTCTATCAGCGTGTCGGTGTCCGGATGGCGGTTGATGAGCGTGTCGGCCAGGAAGTAGGTGCCTTTCTTGGAGTTGAGGATGTGCATGGTGCCGAAGTGCTTGAATTCGGGGCGGATACCGATGACTTCCTTGGCCACCTTGATGGTATTGCTGTATTTCGTGTAAAGGCCGGTAATGAAGGCATCCGCTTCGCCTGTTTCCACCATCATCATGCCGAAGTAGTTGCGCTCGAACATCTTGTCGTTGGCCTCTTCGTAGGTAGCGCCTTCGCGGGCACGCTTCTCGGCCAGAATGTGGGCGTAGCGTTCGCGGCGGGGTGCTTCGTTGGGGTGGCGCAGGTTGACGATTTCGATACCGTCCAGGCTGAGGTCAAGTTGCTTGGCCAGCTTCTGGATGGCTTCGTCGTTGCCCAGGACAATCGGTTGGCAGATGCCTTCGGCTTTGGCTTCTACGGCAGCTTTCAGCATGTTGGGGTGTACGCCTTCGGCAAAGACCACACGTTGCGGGTTGCGGCGGGCGGTTTCGTAGAGCTGGCGGGTCAGTTTGCTTTCGTAGCCCATCAGTTCGCGCAACTGGAGTTTGTAGGCATCCCAGTCCTCGATGTTTTTGCGGGCTACACCGCTTTCCATGGCGGCACGTGCCACGGCACAGGACACTTCGGTGATGAGGCGCGGGTCTACCGGCTTCGGGATGAAGTAGTCGGGGCCGAAGGTGAAATTGTTCACGTGGTAGGCCTCGTTCACTACGTCGGGCACCGGCTGCTTGGCCAGGTCGGCAATGGCGTGTACGGCAGCTATCTTCATTTCTTCGTTGATGGCGCTGGCGTGAGTGTCCAGTGCGCCGCGGAAGATGTAGGGGAAGCCGATGACATTGTTGATTTGGTTGGGATAGTCGCTGCGGCCCGTGGACATCAGCACATCGGGACGGGCGGCCATGGCGTCCTCGTAGGAGATTTCCGGAGTGGGATTGGCCAGGGCGAACACAATGGGATGGTCGGCCATGCTGCGCACCATGTCCTGCGTCAGCACGTTGCCCTTGGACAGGCCCAGGAATACGTCGGCTCCCTTGATGGCTTCGGCCAGCGTGTGGACGTCGCGGCGGTCGGTAGCAAAGTAGCGTTTCTGTTCGGTCAGGTTCTCGCGGTCGCTGGTAATGACTCCCTTGCTGTCCAGCATCAGGATGTTTTCGCGGCGTGCGCCCAGCGATTCATAGAGTTTGGTACACGACGTGGCCGATGCGCCTGCGCCGTTTACGACTATCTTCACGTCTTCAATCTTCTTGCCGGCCACCTGGAGGGCGTTCAACAAGCCGGCGCTGGAGATGATGGCCGTGCCGTGCTGGTCGTCGTGCATCACGGGGATGTCCAGCTCCTCTTTCAGGCGGCGTTCAATCTCGAAACATTCGGGCGCCTTGATGTCTTCCAGATTGATGCCGCCGAAGGTGGGGGCAATGGCCTTCACGGCCTCTACAAACTTGTCGGGGTCTTTCTCGTTCACTTCGATGTCGAACACATCGATGCCTGCATAAATCTTGAAGAGCAGTCCCTTGCCTTCCATCACAGGTTTACCGCTCAGGGCGCCTATGTCGCCCAGTCCCAACACGGCGGTACCGTTGGAGATGACCGCTACCAGATTGCCTTTGGCGGTGTATTTATATGCGTCCTGCGGATTCTTTTCTATTTCGAGACAGGGTTCTGCCACGCCGGGCGAGTAGGCCAGTGAGAGGTCGGTTTGTGTACTGTAGGGCTTGGTTGGCACTACCTCTATCTTTCCGGGTTTGCCTTGCGAGTGATAGAGCAAGGCAGCTTCTTTCGTTATTTTAGCCATGAATTGATGAGTTTAGTTGAATGATAATTTTGCTGCAAATTTAGGGATAAAAGTTCTAAATCGTAGCCCGCTTGTGATAATTTCTATGACGATTGTCACTCAATAAGCTAAAAAATGCTTATTTTTGGCTCAAGAAATTACAGATGGGTTTCTAAGTTCTTTCCTATTTAAAACCTCATCATCTCAAAAACTTGACGTATTAACCTTAAAATACTGATACCATGAGATTCAAGAAATTACCTTTGTCGGGCATCCTGTTGGTGGCGCTTTGCTGGTTGGCCGGATGCAAGACGGCCGAGCGGCCCCAGGCTCCGGTGGCTCTTGCCTGGGAAATGGGTGCTGTGGGGGTGGAACCCGGCTATTATGAGAACGCATTTATCCTCAAGAACATTTCCGACGCACCTTTGGCCCGGGGATGGAGCATCTATTTTTCGCAATTGCCTCGCCTTGTCAAGCAGGAGGAAAATCCTGCGGTACGGATTGAAGCGGTGAACGGCAACTTTTTCCGTATGTCGCCCACCGGCCGTTTTTCCTCGCTGGCGCCGGGCGATTCTCTGCGCGTCACCTTCCGTTGTACCTTCAAGGTTGACCGTAACTCCAACGTGCCCGAAGGTACCTATTGGGTGGCCGATGCCGACGGGCGTCCTCTGCCTGTCTCTCTGGATGCCCGTCCTTTGCCGCCGTCTGCGTCGGCCGGCCGTTATCCGGACGCTACCCTCATTTACGCCTCCAATCAGAAATTGCCCCCAACGGCATCTGCCGGACAGGCGGATATCTTGCCTGCTGTCAAACAGGTCGTTCCGGCCTCGGGGGTGGTCACGCTGGTGGGCAAGGTGGCGTTGAGATACCCCGAGGAGTTTTCAGGCGAAGCGGCCCTGTTGGAGGAGAAACTTGCTGCTTGCGGGCTGGAGATAGCGGACACCGCCGCTCTCTCCATCAGGTTGGAGCCGCTGGACAATCCCGCCGAAGCCGTCAACGATGAATACTATCAATTGAAGATTGCTGCGGGCGGCATCACCGTCAGGGCCGTGTCGCCCCACGGCATTTTCAACGGTACGCAGACCCTTCTTGCCATGCTCAAGGGCAGGCAGGCTCCCTATGAACTGGAGTGCATGACGGTGACGGACTACCCCGACCTTTCCTATCGGGGCTTGATGGTGGATGTGGCCCGAGACTTCGTGGGGCCGGCAGACATGAAGAAACTGGTGGACATCCTGGCTTCCTATAAGATGAATGTGCTGCACTTCCACTTCAGCGACGACGAAGGCTGGAGGCTGGAGATTCCCGGGTTGGAGGAGCTGACGGAGGTGGGAAGCCGCCGAGGACACACTACGGACGAATCCGAATGCCTCTATCCCGCCTATGACGGCGGTTATGACCCCGATGCGCCGACCGTTGGCAACGGCCATTATTCCCGCGAGGAGTTCATCGACCTGCTGAAATATGCCGCCGAACGCCACGTGCGTGTCATCCCCGAAATCGAATCGCCGGGACATGCCCGTGCGGCCATTGTCTCCATGAAGGCGCGCTATGCCAAGTATAAGGACAGTGACCCCGGCCGGGCGACCGAATTCCTGCTGAGTGAGCCGGAAGACACTTCGCGCTACGTCTCCGTGCAGTATTATACGGACAATGTCATCAACGTGGCCCTGCCATCCACCTACCGCTTCATGGACAAGGTGATAGGCGAGATTGCCGCCATGTATCGCGAGGCGGGTGTGCCGCTGACTACGGTGCATTTGGGTGGCGACGAGGTACCCAAAGGCGTATGGATGGGTTCTCCCCAATGCCGGAAGCTGATGGCGGAAAAAGGCATGACCGAGGCTCACGACCTGTCCGAGTACTTCCTCACCCGCATGGCCGACCTGGTGCAGGCCCACGGACTGAAGTTCGGAGGCTGGCAGGAAGTGGCCCTGGGACATACGGACGGGACGCACGACAAGTTGCGTCAGGCTTCCGGAGGAGTCTATTGCTGGAGTACGGGAGCCAAGAACATCGAGGTGGTCTATAACATTGCCAACAACGGCTACCCCGTTGTCCTCTGCAACGTGGGCAACTTCTACATGGACATGGCCTACAACGGACATCCCGACGAGCGCGGCCTGGATTGGGGCGGCTATGTGGACGAGGCCATTTCCTTCTCCATGCTTCCGTTCAGCATCTACCGTTCGCTGCGTACGGACAAGGCCGGGCAGCCGATTGACCTGGACAAGGCTTCCGAAGGCAAGGTGCGACTGACCGAAAACGGACAGAAAAACATTCTGGGCGTACAGGGCCAGCTCTTCTCCGAAACCATCCGTGGCTATGAGTGGGTGGAATACTGCCTCTTTCCCAAGATGATGGGGCTGGCAGACAGGGGATGGAACGCCCATCCGGCATGGGAGGCTTTGTCAGGCGTCCGCGAGGAGCAGGCGTTTGAACGTGCCCTGTCTCTCTATTACGATGTCATCAGTACGAAAGAAATGCCCCATTGGGCAAAGAACGGCATCAACTTCCGGCTTCCCTTGCCGGGATTGCAGGTGACGGACGGCACGCTCTATGCCAATACTCCCATCCGCGGGGCTGAAATCCGCTATACGCTGGACGGCACGGAGCCTACTGCCGCCTCGCCGTTGTGGACGGCTCCCGTCCCCTGCGACGCATCGGTGGTCAAAGCCAAAATCTTCTATAAGGGCAGAGAGAGCCTGACGATAGAATTAGGAAAGGAAAACTGAACATTCCCGAATAGCGGGTACAAATAAAGCATCAGCCGCAGCTTTCGCGGAAAGACACCGATGACTGATTCTCATCGTGTCGTCCGCGAAAGTTGCGGCTGAAATATGTTCTATGCCCCCGATGGGCAGTCTTGTCAGCTGTTCAGCGCCTGTTCAATGTCGGCAATGATGTCCTCGGCGTTCTCTATGCCGACCGAGAAACGGATGAGGTCCGGCCTTACGCCTGCTTCCATCAGCTGTTCGTCCGTCAGCTGGCGGTGTGTGTGGCTGGCGGGGTGAAGCACGCAGGTGCGGGCATCGGCCACGTGGGTCACGATGGCAGCCAGCTTCAGCGAATCCATGAACTTGATGGCCACGTCGCGTCCGCCCTTCAGGCCGAAGGTCACTACGCCGCACGAGCCGTTGGGCATGTACTTCTCGGCCAGGGCGTGATACTTGTCGCCCGGCAGTCCGCAATAGTTCACCCAGGCCACCTTGTCGTTCTTCGACAGGTATTCGGCCACGGCCTGCGCGTTCTTGCAGTGCTGTGGCATGCGCAGGTGAAGCGTCTCCAGCCCCAAGTTCAGCAGGAAAGCGTTTTGAGGCGACTGGATGCTGCCCAGGTCGCGCATCAGCTGTGCCGTGGCTTTGGTGATGTAGGCCATCTTGCCGAAGGCTTTCGTATAGGTCAGGCCGTGGTACGACTCATCGGGTGTGCACAGGCCGGGGAATTTGTCGGCGTGGGCGTCCCAGTCGAAATTGCCGCTGTCTACAATGGCTCCGCCCACACTTGTGGCGTGTCCGTCCATGTACTTCGTGGTGGAGTGTACCACAATGTCGGCTCCCCACTCGAAGGGGCGGCAGTTGATGGGGGTGGGGAAGGTGTTGTCCACAATCAGGGGTACGCCGTGGCTATGTGCAATGCGGGCAAACTTCTCGATGTCCAGCACTTCGAGCGTCGGGTTGGAGATGGTTTCGCCGAACAGCGCCTTGGTGTTGGGGCGGAAGGCGGCGGAGATTTCCTCTTCCGGGGCGTCGGGATTGACGAAGGTCACGTCGATGCCCAGCTTCTTCATCGTGACGCCGAAGAGGTTGAACGTGCCGCCATAGATGCACGACGAGCACACAAAGTGGTCGCCAGCCTGGCAGATGTTGAATATGGCATAGAAGTTGGCGGCCTGTCCGCTCGAAGTCAGCATGGCGGCCACACCGCCTTCCAAGGCGGCAATCTTGGAGGCTACCGCATCGTTCGTGGGGTTTTGCAGGCGGGTATAGAAATATCCGTTGTCCTCCAGGTCGAAGAGGCGGGCCATCTGTTCGCTGGTTTCGTATTTGAAAGTGGTGCTCTGATAAATGGGGAGCACACGGGGCTCTCCTTTCTTGGGAGACCATCCTGCTTGTACACAGATGGTCTCAGGCTTGAATTGCTTTGACATAGACTTGCTAATGGTTTATGATTGATGATGATAGGTTAATGCACAATCTGTTAATTAATTCTTTATTTTGTCGCAAAAGTAAGGAAAATAATGTAATTTTGTCCACCGTATGACGAAAATACCATTCAAACTTCGATTTATGGCCCGACACCTGCTCTTTTTGCTCTTGTTGTTTCTGCCTCTGGCTGCCCTTGCGCAGGGCGAGTTTGCTACTCCCAAGCGTGGCGAAGGCATATCTGCTTTCCTGATACGCAACGGCCGTCCAGGCAAGACTTATTATAACGAATTCCTGAAGCTGAACAAAAAACGGCTGCGCGGCAAGAACGAGTTACGTCTGGGCATCCGATACGCCCTGCCTCCCTTGCGCGACGGCAAGGGGAGCGGCGCTGCCACCACCTCTTCCACCCTTCGCGAGCCCCTCTTCGGCAAGGCGCTGGCCGACGTCAAGGTGACGGGCAGCCGCCTGAAGGGAGCCTGCTTCTACGTGGTGAGCGGACACGGAGGTCCCGACCCCGGTGCCATAGGCCGTGTGGGCAAGGTGGAGCTGCACGAAGACGAGTATGCCTACGACGTGGCCCTGCGGCTGGCCCGCAACCTGATGCAGGAGGGAGCCGAGGTACACATCATCATACAGGATGCCAAGGACGGCATCCGCGACGACCGCTACCTGTCCAACAGCAAGCGCGAGACCTGCATGGGCGATTCCATCCCCCTCAATCAGGTGGCCCGCCTCCAGCAGCGTTGCGACAAGATTAATGCCCTCTACCGCAAGGAACGCAGCCGCTACAAGTACGTGCGCTCCATCTTCCTCCACGTGGACAGCCGCAGCAAGGGCACGCAGACCGACGTCTTCTTCTACCACGCCCCCCGCAGCGTGCAGGGACAGCGGCTGGCCACCACGATGAAGAACATGTTCGAGTCCAAGTACGACCGTCACCAGCCCAACCGCGGCTTCCGCGGCACTGTCAGTGCGCGCAATCTCTTTGTGTTGCGCAAGTCCACGCCCGCTGCCGTCTTTGTCGAGCTGGGCAACATCCAGAACTCCTTCGACCAGCGCCGCTTCGTCATCAGCTCCAACCGCCAGGCCCTTGCCAAGTGGCTGATGGAGGGCTTCATAGCCGACTATCGGAAATCGGTTAAATAAGTCTTGTCTACCCTGCCTGTCAGGCAGATGAACGGTGAGGTGCGTCAGTTGCTTTGGCTGACATGTTTCTTTGACTTTACCTCCGAGCCTCTTTGCCGTTCCCTCCGAGCCTCTTTGGCATTGCCTCCGAGCCTCTTTGGCATCGGCTTCAAGCCGGATAGGGAGGGACTGTCTGCAAGACTTGTTTTTTTTATATGCCTACGAACTGTGAATCAGTGCTTTATGGCTTTTCCCCGATTTTGTTGTATAGGATGGAGAGGACAGGATATTCTCCCGTCAGATGCAGATATCCGATGACCGCCAGCAGGCTTAGGGCCGATTTGACGATGAGGCTGACGAGCAGCGGCCAGTTGCCGCATACGAAGGAGAAAAGCCAGAGCAATGCGGCAATGCCCACTCCGAGCAGGAAGGGAGCCGCCAGTTGCCGATAGAAGCGGTGGAGGCTGCACCTGAACAGGCGTCGGTAAAGCAGCCAATAGCACTGGACAAAGCAGGCCAGGCTTGCCACAACCATGCACACGGCTGTGCCGGACAGGCTTCCCCACAGGAAGATGCCGCACAACACGGAGGCCATGGTGGCCGCGGCGCCGAACAGGCCACAAAGGAAGAGCCCTTTCGTATAGCCGCCTGCCTGGTAGAAGGAGCCGGACGAGGAGAGTACCAGTTGGAAACCGACACTCAGCGAGAGGATGCGGAACAAGGGGACGGAGGCTTGCCATTGGGAACCGAAAAAGCAGATAACCCATTCGGGAGCTGAAAAGAAGAAGAGTGCGCTGAGAGGAAAACCGATGAAGGCCAGCAGGCGGCTGATGCGTCCGTTGACCTCTGCCAGGCGGCCGGCATCGTCGCGGTAGTCGCTCAGCAGCGGGTGCAGCACGGGGGTGATGACGTAAGTGACGTTTTGCAACGGCAGCGTCATCAGCCGGTAGGATTTCTCGTAATAGGCCAATGGCTGCATTCCCATGAATTTGCCTACCAGCAATTTGTCCAAATTCCGTGTGAAATAGCCTGTGGTGTCGAACAGAAACTGGTAGAGCGAGTAGCGGCCTATCCGTTTGAGGCTGTTGATGCCGGTTGTCCAAAGCCACTGTTGCGGATAACTTTTGAGTGCGGTCATATAAATCAGCAGGTTGGAAAGAAGCGGTTGCACCAGCAACGAGTAGATGCCCATGCCGGACAGGGCGGTCCCAATGGCAAAAATGCCTGTAACCGCTTGGATGGCCAGTGTGCGGCGGGCAATGTATCTGAATCTTTTTTCTTTGTAGAACAGCGTGTTGGGGACGACGGATGCGGCAGATAGAAACAGACTTGCCGACAACCAGCGGCATAGCGGAAGCAGGCGCGGGTCGTGATAGAAGGCGGCGGCAGGCCCCGCGAGGGCAAATACCAGTGCGGCCAACACTCCGCCTATCCACAGAGTGGCCATGTAGATTTCGTTGATGTCGCGGTTGCCCAGCTCTTTGTGCTGGATGATGGCTGACGCTATGCCTGCATTGGCCAGCACGCTGAAGAACTGAATAAGTACCGTGGCTATGGAAACAGTACCGAAGTCGGACGGGGGCAGCAAACGTGCCAGTATGCCCGTCACGGCCAGAGAGATGAACAGACCTGCATATTTGGACAAGGCGGAATACATCACTCCCGAAAACAGTTGGTGTTTCAGGTTCGTCATATTTTCGATGCTGTAAGATAATTCATTACTGTGCACATTTGATTCTTCCAGGAAAGATGACTGATGGAAGAACGGATTTGCGCAGGTGTCAAGGTTTGTCGGCGCACAAATTCGAGCAGTGATTTGAGGTCTATGGGTGATTCGTCGGCAGGTACCCGCAGTACGTATGGCATGAGCTCGAAGTCGGCATCGTGTTCAGAGCAGACAAAGGCCAGTCCACGGGCGGCATATTCGCGGTTTTTCAGTGTCTTCAGGCTGAAAATGCCGCTACGATGGCGGCCCAGGCTACCCACGGCCAGGTCGGCCTGGCAAAAGAGGTTGTCAAGTGCCGTATCGTGCAGGGGGCCGTGAAGAATGACATACGGCTCCAGACCATAACGGCGGATGGGGGTCAGAATATCCTCTTCTTCCCGCTTGCCGCTGAACTCGCCGGCCAGGTGGAAATAGACTTTGCATGTGGGAGTACTTTGGTAATATTGGGCCAATCCGTGTATGAGCCGGTCGTAGCCGTGCCAGAAGTGTATCTCGGCAACGGCTACAAGGTGTACTTCATGATTGAGGTCGTGTCCTGTGGCGGTATGGAGAGGCAGGGCGCTGAAATCGATGCCATTGGAGAGACGCAACGTTGGTCGGCCAAAGAGGGTGGGGTGGTCAGAATAGGTAATCACGACGTCCATATACCGGCAGAAGGCATGACGGAAGAGACGGTCTGTCAGGAGCTGTATCTTTTCCTTTGCCGTATGGTACTCACCGTCGTAGGGATAGGTAGGTATCTCCAGCAGCAACCGTATGTTGAGTCGTTTTAGTCCCTGGGCCAGGCGGATGGTAAAAGGATTTGCATTGTGGAAAGAACGGATATAGACAGCGTCTATGCCGGCGCTTTCTGCATAGCGCAGCAATGGGCTGAAGTCCATGCGTTTGCGCAGTTTGTCCCGCCAACCATGTCCCAGGTCGGCCAGCAGTTGTCCGTTTACCATCCACATCCGTTGCCCCGAGGGATTCACGTCGTAGTAGCAGAGGTGTACGTTGGCGCCACATTCCTGAAGCGCCTTTACCTGGTAACCTATTTTCTTGCTGATGCCGTTATACTTGCAGAATCCATGAAAAATGATGAAGAGTATGTTCATTGAGGGGAGATGGTTGAATGGTTAAGGGATGACTGATGGTCTGGCTTGCAAATCTGGAGCGGAAAAGGTTCATTTTAACTTCCAATGGAGGTGCCGGCCGCTGCATAGGCTTTTCGCAATTCGTCTGCGGCTTTTTCCCACGAGAACAGGTGCGCCCTTTTGAGGCCGTAAGTTTTCTGCCGGTCGTACAAGGCGGCATCGGTTTCCAGATGAAGCAAGGCTTGGGCTATGTCTTCCGGGCTGTAAGGATTTACCGTTAATGCTTCCTGGCCTGCAACTTCGGACATGGCAGAAGTCTGGCTGGTAATCACCGGTGTGCCGCACGCCATTGCTTCAAGGATGGGAATGCCAAAACTCTCGCGGAGTGACGGGTAGAGGAAAACGTAAGCTGCATTATAGAGATGTACCAAATCGGTTTGGGGTATGTAGTCCGAGCAGTAGATGTGGGCTGCTATATGTCCGACATTCAGGCGCTGTAACACGCGCTTCATCTGCTGGTGGTTCATGTCGGCTACCAGAAGGGGGCGTTTTTCGGCCGAACGTTGAAGGTAGAGGCCATAGGCCAGCAATACATTCTCCACGTTTTTTTTAGGGTCGGTATTGCCCAGGAAAAACAGGAAATCGGTGTCGGGAGTGTATTTGTTCAGTATGCACGCATCCGCTACCAGCGGCTTGAATCCGGTGTTACAGGCATTGTAAATGACCTGTACTTTCTTGTCGGGCATGCCCGTTGCCAAACAGATTCGCTCCTTTTCATAATGGGATACTGTGATGACTTTCTTGCAACGTGACAGGATGCGGGGGACAACGAAACGGCGGTAGAGGCGTCCTGCTTGTTGGTAGAAAGATGGGCTTCTGCGTTTCGCAGGTTCCAGGAAAATAATGTCGTGAAGGGTCAATGTCAAAGGAACGGAACAGAACAGAGGAGCGGTATTGGATGTACAATGCAGCAAATCAGGTTTCAGCCGCTTGACCGCAAGCGGCAAGGCTACCTGTTCCCAAAGGAGGTAGGACGGACAGGAAAGCTCGATAATGCTCAGGTTGCCTTCCGCAAGGAGGCAACGGTCGGGACCGGGGGCTACAATGACATGATATTCGTTTCCGTCGTTCCGCTTTTGCAGATGACGGAGCAGTTCCAGTGCTACGAAATCCATGCCGTGCTTGTTGAGGCGGAAAAGTCGTTGGGATTCTATGGCTATTTTCATACGTTTTCTATTTGTTGGAAGGAGAGGAGGATGATGGGGTCATTTGACGGTCCAGATATCGGCCGTTCATGACAAAGGCCAGCATGGCTCCTGTCAGGAAGTTGGTTGGCGGCATTCCCGGTGTGTAGGCCGCATAGCCGCTGATAATGGTTCCGAAAGCAGTGCATGTCAGGGCTGCCAGTGTCAGTCTCAGTTGCTTGTCCTTAATTTGGAACAGTACAATGTAACAGCCGTGCAGCAATACCACGGCATTGATGAGCAGATAGAGTATCACTCCGATGGGGCCTGTCTGTATCCAGATGGATACCATATAGGAGTCTGCGGGTAGGGTGCCTTCTGTATAAGTATCGCCTTCCTGCCACAGTTTGGGGATGTCTTCCGATATGCCCACTCCCCAGGGATGGTCTTGCAGATAGTTTGCTATCTCCTTGCGGTTTTCCAGGCGGACATTGTAGGAACGGTCTTGCGTCGGATGAAACGCCGTACGTGCCCTGCGTATGGATAGATTGCTGTTTCCCAGGTTTGTCAGGGCCAGTAGGGCAAACAATGTGATTCCTAACGTGGCGGTGGTGAAGAAGACTTTGATGTTCTTGGATAGCAGACTGAAAAGAATCAGACCGCTAAACGGGATGACCAACGCTCCACGGGTGCCGGACAGCAAAGTGCCAATCACTCCCATAACGGCAACTGCCAGATAGAAAATGGCCAGCTTGCGGTTGCGGGTGTTGAATCCGACCAGTGAGAATACGGTGGCGACCATAGCCATGTTGGTGCCGAAGTTGGCGGCATCAGAAAGCAGTGAGAAATAGCGTATGCCGCTGCTGATGATGTGCGTACGGGCCATGCCTTGTACATAGAGCAGGTAGTTCTCGGCGTTGTCAAAGCCGTAGAACCGTTGCCAAAGTAGTTTTAGAAAAACTGTAATGGTAAGAATCCCCCACAGCACAAGACCGTTGCGCAGCATCCGTGGACTGTCGGACAACATGGAGGCAATGATGTAGATGAAGAACGGCCCCAGAATCCATCGTCTCAATCCTTCTACAATCCCTTCGGCATGAATGCCGGGATTGAGAAACTGTAACAGTACAAATGCAATCCAAATGGCATAGCTGACGGTCAGTGTATTGACTGCATTCTTCAACCGGATTGTATCTTTGTTGCGCCGGGCCGAGAAACCGATGGAAATCATGATAAATAGCAGCAGAATGTCCAGTACGACACTCAGTCCGGTAATGCCGCTGTAACGCATGATGGCTATGAAATAGTAGACATAGACGGCATAGAACATGTAGCAGACGCGCGGATTCAGCAAACCGTAGCCGATGGCTGCCATACCGACTGGCAGTAAGGTGATGATGGCGGCGGCTGTCAGATTCTGGCAGACAATGGCGCATACCAGTCCGATAAGTGCGGCAACCGGCAGCCAGTAGACCGGCAAACGTAGTGACTGTCGGGATGGTATGAGGGATATGTTCATGAATGTTCTGGTTTGGTTAGCACTGTTTTATTTCCGGCTGTTGGGCAGTCAGTCCAAGTTGGGATATCCGTTTGAATAATGTGCGCAGTCGGGATGTGGGGGGCAGTTCGTCAGTGAAGGTTTCCACGACTTCACGGCCGGCATTGTTCAGGCAGAGCATGAAAGGCTTGTCTTTCAATGTGTCTTTGAGTGGAATGGTCATGGTATTGTCGCTACTGTTCCACAAACGGCGTGCGTTGGCCACCAGCAGTGTGGCGTTTGCTTCCTGCATGGCTGTGAGAGGGAGCGTAGCCGTGCTGTAAGCCGGGTATTCCACCAGAATGATGTCTGCCTCCGAGCCTTCCTTATCGGGCGTCCAGAAGTCGTTGAGGGCGGTTGCCAGCACATATTTCCTGCCGACGGTTTCAAAGTCGGTTCCGTGCATTGCCAGCTGCACGTTCAGCCCTACGCTTCTCCAGTATTCCATGAGCCATGTGGCGATGGACGTTTTCCCTTCCTGCGGATAGATACTCAGCAGATTGATGATGGTTGTTTTTCCCGGCTGCATGTATTCGCTGAGACGCCGGCAGGTATAGGCGGCAGCAATGCGATGGCATTCTTCCAGATACTTGCGGTATCGGGTGCGGTTATCGCCGTTGAAGGCGGCAACGACGGGCAATCCGCTCAGGCGTCTGCTCCGATAGGGGTCGCGCAGTGTATGGTCGAGCAGTTCTATCAGCAGGAAGTAAGCGGTGATGAATATCAGGCTTCCGGCAAAGGCGGCAAAGATGTACATGGCACGTTTGCGGCCATTGTCGGTTATAGGAAAGTCTGGAGGGGCCACAGTCTGCAGGTTGCTTGAGCTCATCTCGATGTTTTTCAGACGCAGGTTGGCGTTGGCCAGTCCGCTCAGTTGGGTGCGGTAGTTGTCTTCGGCAATGCCCACGGCTCTTTGTTTCCGTCCTACCTGGGTCCCGATAGGCGACATGTGACTGTATTGCCCTGATATTTCCTGTTGTCTCCGTTTCAGCACTTCCCACTCGGCCTTGGCTTTGGCTTCGTTTACCAGAGCGGCCAGCCATTGGTCAATCATGCTTTCGATGCCAACACCTTCTTTGGTGAAGTTGGAGGCGTTCAGGGTGTCCGAGATACGTACAATGTTGTTTTCGGCCTGTTTCAGTGCCTTCTTTTCGTTTTGTAATTTGCCGTTTTGCGTTTGTCTGTCTTCGGCAATGAATATTTCCTGTTCCATGATGTTCTGGTTCAAGGTACTAACCTTGTTCAGCTCTTGTATCAGGTTGGTATTCTCGCGGATAATCTGGGCACGGATGTCCATCTTTTCTTCCAGCATATTCCGCAAGGTTAACGCTCCCTGATAGGCCCGTTCTGCTTCTTCCACACGGTCGTCCACCTCATAGCGGGTGCCTGCCAGTGACTTTGTCTCTTCGTTGTAGTTGATGACCTTTTCCTGCACATTGTAGTTCATCAGTTCGTTTTCCCTTTCGTCCAGCACTGTCTTGGCGGCATTCACTTCCTTCTGGAAGTACTCAATGACGTCGTTGGTGGACTTGTACCGCAGGTTCTCGTATGCCTTGATTAGCTCATCGGTTAGTATGTACACAGTCTGCTGGGTGATGCTCGGGTCGGCCGATGTATAGGCAATTTCTAGAATGTCGCTGTTGCTCACCCGTTTCATTGTTATATTTTCGAGGGCTGTTGCGCTGTAAAATTCAACCGGACGGTTGAATAAGGCATAGACAAAGTTCTCGGTGTTGGACTTGCGGTATGCGGTCAGGTTGGCCAATGTCTTTTCGGCATTCTGCCTGTCTACCAGCGCCAAGACTTCTTGGGGCGTAATCTCCAGCAGTTCGAGGTAATGTTCGGCCTGTATGTAGGGTGTGTCTTTCTTCGGATTGCCGTAGGTCAGTGCGTTGGCCAGCAGCCGCATTGACACCTTCTCCAGTGTGCCGCGTGAGCGGCCTATGTTGATGAGGTTGTCAAACGTAGAGTTTATTACACTGAAATTGATGGAAGCGCCATCCAGCGAGGTAGAGTTGGTGATGCCGGCATAAAGACTGCTCTTTACCGTATAGCTATAAGGAAGAAAGCGGGTGAAGTAGGCCACCAGTGCGGTGGTTGTCAGGCTTCCCACAAGCAGCCAGTAACGGATGCGGTAGAAGAATTGAGATATGAAAACCAGGTTGTCCATATAGATGATTGTTGTAGGAAGGGACCTTTATTCGTCCTTGATGATTTTTATGTTGGTAAGCAGTTCAAGCCGTATGATGGAGTTGTGCAGTTCCACGCGGCTCTGTTCGTAGATGGTGACGGCATCCGCCCGTCGGGCTCGTTCTATGGCCAGTGAGGCGATGTCTATTTTTCCTTGGATGAAATTATATTCCGAGATTTTCATCTGTGCGTTGTAGAGGGCTGCCGTTTCGGCTTTGGCCTTGATTGTTGCCAGTTGTTCGGTTACGGTATTGTAGGCTTCCAGAATTTTCAGCTTCCGTTCCTCCATTACTTCCTCTTGGGCATATTTCAGCTGCTCTATCCGTTTGCGGTATCCTTTCTGTTTCAGAGGGCGGTTTATCAGGTCGCCGAGTGAAATGTTGACGCTGGCTCCGATGTTGAAGTTATGTTGGGCGCTGTTTACACTGCTTTGGTACATGGGCGTATATTCATTGCTGTTGTTGTTAAGCAGATTGTAACGTCCGTAGCCATACATGCCGTGCAAATGGATGAAGTTTCACCAGTCGCGTTTTTGCAGTCGGTATTCGTTTTCTATCTCTTCAGTTTGTGATTGGGCCCGTTTTACCGTGGCATTCTCGGCAACGGCAGCCAGGAACATGGATAAAGGGGGCAGTTCCACATCCTCCAGGTCAGAACGGTATGTGTCTGACGTAGTGCCTGTTGTTTCCTGCGGTTTGATACGCTCTTCTGTCTCCTGTCCGTAGGCTGTTGCCATTGGCGTAAGGGTGCAGGCCACAGCCATGAACAGGAAGCCTGTTATGGTATTGAAATGTTTCATGATTTGTCTATAAATGGAGTTAAGAGGGGGGGGGAGATGTAGACCGGATAAGGCCGGGTGACGGTTTTATTCTTTTTGTACAAATGCGGTCACCGTTTTGCAGAGGATTTTCAAATCCATGCCTGGTGAGAAATGTCTGGCATATCGGATGTCCAGTTGTTTGCGTTCCTCGGCAGACATCCGGTCCGATTCGCCTCGTTTCTCTACCTGCCAAAGTCCTGTCAGGCCGGCGGGTGCCATGAAGCGGTCTATGCTGGCATCATCAGTCAGCAGTTCGGCTTCATAGAGCGGCAGGGGACGGTTTCCCACGATGCTCATGTCACCTTTCAGTACATTGAACAACTGGGGTAGTTCGTCTATGCTGTATTTGCGCAGGAAGTGGCCGGTTCGGGTAATACGCGGGTCGTGGCTGATTTTGACAAACGCCTGCCGTTCTTCTTTTTTCTTTAGGTATTCTGTTTCGCTGACGACTCCCTGGTCCGATACCAGCAGTGTCTGTCCGTTGTCTGCCGATGGCGTAAACCTCTCTGTCTCCTTTCGTGCAGTGCGGTAACGGTTCTGTCCGTCCAGTTCCTTCAGTTGTTGGTCGGCATGGATTTTCATGGAGCGGAATTTCAGAAAAGTGAAAACGCGGTAGTTGCTGCCCACCCGTTGCGAACGGTAAACTATGCTGCCTTTGCTCTCCAGTCTGATGGCTATGGCCACTGCGGCAAACAGCGGCAGACAGGCCATGATGGCCAGGCAGGAGAAAACGATGTCGAATGAACGTTTCCACAGCGGCAGATGAAAGACGGGAAGCGGACTGTGGCCTGCCGTCGTGCTTTCTGCACGCCTATCGAGAAATTTGGCCAGCGTGTTCAGCACCTCTGTGTTTTCGTTAGGGCGCAGAACGTTGTTAATGCCAGCTTTCAGGTAGGCAGTCTTTTCTGCTTCGGGCATGGGACCGGACACCAGAATGATGTAGGCGTACGGCAACTGTTTGTGCAGATAGGCTATTTCGAGCAGGTCCTGTCGGCTGTCATGGCGTTCGTACAGCAGCGTTGTGGGGTACAGGTTGCCCGTGTGTCTCACCGCCTCTATTGCCTTTTGGCCGGAAGATACGCTGTCCAGTTTGCCATGCCCCAGCGGACTGAGGTGGCTTGCTGCAATTGGGTCGGTTCCGATATATATATAGTTGTGCATGAGCGGTAGTCTTTAATTGGATTCCTTTTTTTGTTGGACCTTTTGAATAAGTGGTTGATAAGTTTACATCAGTCTCTTCACTCTCAATTTCAGTTCCATGGGGTTGAAGGGTTTCAGAATATAGTCTGAAGCGCCGGCCTCGAACAGCCGGATGCGTTCGGAACTGCTCTCTTCGGCTGAGAGTACCACTACTGGAATGTCCTTCCAAAGTTCATTGCTTTTCAGATAAGTAAGAAATTCATTGCCGCTGATGTGTGGCATGTGGATGTCTGTTATAATCAGTGAGGGAATGTTGTTGCCATTCAGCCATTCCATAGCTTCCAGGGCGTTTTCACAACATATCAGTTCATTCTCTCCGCCCAGATAGATGGAGAGTACTTTGCCTATGGAGGCTTTGTCATCAACTAATAGTATTCTTTTCATTTTTTTATGTCTGCTATTGAGGGGGATTGTTTGACTACGGTTCCGCCTTTATTTCTGTGGCGGCTTGCATCGTTTTACGATGGTCTCAAGGATACCGATTGCGTTGCTGCGTGCCCGTTAATCAAACTGTTTCTTTTTGAAGGAAGTGGGTACGCATATTCATTCTTTATCAGTCTGGTCGCTCGGTCAGGTTACATGAATTCATCCTTCTTTGATATATCTGTAATAGGGACACAATTGGGGGGTGTATTGTTTTTGTTCGGTCTGTTTTTTTTGATGCCATGTCCTGCCGGCTCGCTCTTGAGCGCTCAGGATTCTGACTTTGCGAGGCTCGGATTCATAGGGGGGGCGGGTGAAATGCAGGTCGGCATTGGCCCGAAGAAACTGACAAACGGTCGGCCTGGCGTTGATTTTGCTGACACAAGATTTTTGCTAAGAGTTCGGAATAGAAGGGCGAAAGCATTCTTCGCACTGTTTAGGGAGGGTACCGTGCAAGCTCCGTCTGTGCACAATGCCTGCATCGTCCGTTCACAATGCTTGCATCGTCCGTTCACAATGCTTGCATGGTCCGTCCACAATGCTTGCATTGTCCGTCCACAATGCTTGCATTGTCCGTCCACAATGCTTGCATTGTCCGTCCACAATGCTTGTTTGGACTACTCCAAAGTTTTGTTTGGGTATTCCGGAAGGGTCGTTGGGGCCTCTTGAAGTGGTTTGGGGGGGGCAATAAAGTGGGTGCTGGGGAGGCTCGGTGGCTGTTTTTCTCTCTCTCGTAAATGTAAGGATTTAGCTATTCGGATATTACACTGTGACTTATCTGTTTTTGGCATTCGTCCTTTCGTACAAACCTGGTGGAGGATTGAAATAACGGATTCTCGCGCATTAGGAAAGTCAATGTGTCAAAATGAAAAGTGCTGGTGGGTGACGTGTACTGTTGGAATGATAGCCATGATTGTTGAAGTTTGTGGGTAATACCTCAAAGTCTTTAATAAAAAAAGTAGGAAGAAAACACTTCGGGTTCTCTTCCTACTTGATTGATATGAATGATGTTGGACTTATTCCAGACGACGTGCACCGTCGCTTATGACAACGTCATAAACTTTCGGACTACGGCCGAACTTGTTCTTGAAATCTTCTTTGGCTTTGTTGATGAAAGTAGAATACAATTCTTCCTTAACCAGGTTGATGGTGCATCCGCCGAAGCCGCCACCCATGACGCGCGAACCGGTTACGCCGCAGTCAAAGGCAAGGTCGTTGAGGAAGTCGAGCTCTTCGCAGCTTACTTCGTAGAGCTTGCTCATGCCGTGGTGGGTTTCGTACATCTTCTGTCCTACGGTTTCGTAATCGCCTTTTTCCAAAGCGTCACAAACGTCGAGTACACGTTGGATTTCTTCAATCACGTATTCGGCGCGCTTGTAGTCTTCTTCACTGACGTCAGCCTTCACTTCGTTCAGCATTTCCATGGTGCAGTCGCGCAGGAACTCAACATTGGGATGGTTCTTCTTGACAGCGGCTACAACGGCTTCGCAGCTTTGGCGGCGTTTGTTGTAAGCGGAAGAAGCCAGTTCGTGTTTTACGACAGAGTCTACCAGTACCAAACGGTAGCCTTTGGGATCGAACGGGAAGTATTGGTATTCCAGTGAACGGCAATCGAGACGGATCAGATGGCCTTTCTTTCCAAATACAGAAGCAAACTGGTCCATGATGCCGCAATTTACTCCACAATAGTTATGCTCGGTAGCCTGTCCGACCTTGGCCAACTCAAACTTATCTATCTTGTTGTCGCCGAACAGGTCGTTCAGGGCGTATGCGTAAGTGCTCTCCAATGCGGCTGAAGAGGACATGCCCGCACCCAGAGGAACGTCGCCGGCAAATGCCGTGTTGAAGCCTTTCACATCAACGCCACGCTTGATCATCTCGCGGCACACGCCGAAGATGTATCTGGCCCAGCTTGCACGGGGAGCGTCTTCTTCGTTCAGTCCGAACTCTACATAATCCTTCAGGTCGATAGAGTAGGCTTTTACGAGGTTTGTTCCATTGGGTTTTATCTCGGCAATCATGCCTTTGTCGATGGCACCGGGGAATACAAAACCACCGTTGTAGTCTGTATGTTCACCAATGAGGTTGATGCGTCCGGGAGATGCATAGACTGCTCCTGTTGTTCCGTCAAAATGCTTGATGAAACGGCTTCTTACGTATTCTATATCCATAATACTTATGTTTTAATAAGGTGAATAATTTAATTACCTATATATTTCTTTCAATCCACCGGAATGTCTTTGTTGACATTCTTGCAACCTGCCAGACCGTAGTAGAGCAGGTAAGCCAGACAGGCGATGATGAGCCAGTAGCTGGCCATGTAGCCTACGCTGTCGGCAATGGCATTCTGAATGAGCGGCAGGATACCGCCACCAACGACCATCATCATGAAGATGCCCGATGCTTGGGCCGTGTATTTACCCAGACCTTCTACGGCAAGGTTGAAGATGCCACCCCACATGACAGACGTGCAAAGGCCGCACAATACCAGCAGGAATGCGCTCAGGGGGACTTTGGGGGTAGCCAAAGAACCAATCATTTCTTCGGGAGCCATATCGGCTTCTTCTTTCAGCGTTTCGGCGTAGGGGGTCAGGTCTACCGAGCTCGGGTTGGCGATGAATGCGGAAACCTGGTCGGCAGGAACGCCGGCATTGGTCAGGATTTCGGTGGTCTTGGCCACGGGGTCATATACAATCTTGGGTACATCAATACCAATGTTCTTGGGGAGGAACATGGCGATGACAATGAGAACGATGGCCGTAGCTGATACGGCAATCAGTTGGGCGCGGGTAGATACCTTGCCGCTGATGGCGCTACTGGCCGAACGGCCCACCAGCATGAGCAGCCAGTAAATGGCAGCAATGGCTCCTCCGATGGCAGCACCATTGATGAGGATGCCTGCACCTTTGCTGGAAGCATCGGCCAGGTAGAAGTTCAGTGTGCCCGGAATGCCGATTTCAATACCTACATAGACGAAGATGCCGATTACGCCCATTACTGTGTGGCGGAAGCTCCAGGGACTGTATTCAAATTTCTCTTTCTGTGCGCCACCTTTTCTCAGGTGTGGTTCGGGGATAGCCACGAAGGAGATGATAATGAATGCCGCAACAAACACGCCCATGGCGATGAACAGAAGCGGAGCTACATCGGACATGGCGGTCTTGGGAGTGACTGTACCAATCAGTGCGCCTACGAAGAGGGGGGTCAGTGTTCCCGAAAGCGAGTTGAGGGCGCCGCCCGTCTGGATGAGCTGGTTGCCTTTGTTGCCGCCACCGCCCAGAAGGTTAAGCATCGGGTTGACGACGGTGTTGAGCATACATACGCAGAAGCCGCAGATGAATGCTCCCAGCAGGTAGATGATGAAGTTGAGCTTGATGGTATATTCGCCCAATGTGAACACATCTACATTGGCTCCGACCAGGCTTGACAGGTATTGTATGAAAAGGCCGATGAAACCGATGGCCATGGCGATGAGTGAGGTCTTCTTATATCCGATTTTGACCAGCATGTTTCCTGCGGGAATACCCATAAACAGGTAGGCCAGAAAGTTCATCATGTTACCCATCATGCCCAGCGTGTTGGCACCTGCGTATTGGTTTTTCCATATCGTACCGAAAGGTGCGGCCAAATTGGTCACAAAAGAGATCATCGCAAAAATGAAGAACATGGTAATAATTGCGACGAGATTACCGTTCTGTTTCTGTTGTGTCATGGTTTTGAAAAGAATTAGGAGTTTATAAATTTATAATAAGGTTCTTTTTCAGGATGGGTTATGACTCAGTGATTCCAAATTTATAGATTGTGATTTGTTGGTATTCATCACCCGGAAGCAGTACAGCCGAAGGGAAGTGTGGCTTGTTGGGGGTGTCGGGGAAGCATTGTGCTTCGAAGCAGACGGCACTTCGTGCGGGGTAGGTGGCTCCGTGTGCGCCTGCAAAGCCTCCAAGCCAGTTGCCCGTGTACAGTTGTACGCCGTTTTCGGTGGTATATACCTCCATGGTGCGTCCGCTTTCGGGCTCGGTGCAGGTTGCTGCCAGGGTAAGCTCGCCGGCTTCGGTCTTGTTCAGCACATAGCAGTGGTCGTATCCGGTTCCGTTGATAAGTTGCTGGAACTTGTCATTAATCCGTTCGCCGATGGTGTGGGGCGTACGGAAGTCCATGGGTGTTCCTTCCACTTTACTGATTTCTCCAGTAGGAATGGACACTTCATCAATAGGTACATAAAAATCGGCGTTGATTGTAACAATGTTGTTCAGAACAGTAGGAGTGGGATTGGCTATGCCTGCCAGGTTGAAAAAACCGTGATTGGTCAGGTTGACTACGGTGGCTTTGTCTGTTGTGGCTCTGTATTCAATAACGAGGGCATTGGTTTCGTTTTCCAGCCGGTAGGTCATTTCTACCTCAAGGTTGCCGGGGAAGCCTTCCTCGCCGTCGGCGGAGGTGTAGTTGAAAATGACTGTTGTCGGGTCGGGTTGGACGGCATCCCAAACTCGGGTGTGGAAACCGGTGGGACCTCCGTGCAGGGAGTTGGGGCCGTTGTTGATGGCCAATTGATGTTTTTCTCCATATAAAGTGAATTCGCCCTTTGCAATGCGGTTTCCATATCTTCCGATGGTGGTGTTCAGAAATGGTTCGGGGCTATGAATAACACTTTCGATGTTGTCATGGCCCAAAACTACATTGGCATACTTGCCGTTTTTGTCTGGAACCATGATGGATAGGATGGCGCATCCGTAGTTAGTGACTGCAACTTCCATTCCCTGTGCATTTTTAAGGATAAACAGATCTGTTTTCTTACTATCTATATCCTTTTGAAAGTTCTTTTTGTCCAATCCGGACAAATTACCTTCTGTTGGGGTAGTGTTTATCATACGTGGTATTATTTAAATTTCTTGCAAATAAAACGAAATTCTTTTGTTCTCCCAAGTAAATGGAAAGAAATGTGAGGAATGTTTTAGGAAAGTTTAGCGTTTAACAATTGTGTGGTAAATTGAATTTTTTTGTATGTTTGTCGCATCTATAATCACTAAAAGTCACATTTATATTGAATGTCTAACTAAAACATCAAATGTATCCTCTAAAATTTGAGCCTATTTTGAAGCAGACGCTTTGGGGAGGCGACAAGATTATCCCATTCAAACATCTGAATGAAAACCTGACCAACGTGGGAGAGAGTTGGGAAGTATCTGCCGTAGAAGGCAGCGAGTCTGTGGTGGCAAACGGAGCAGACAAAGGACTTACCTTGTCCGAAATGGTCAGAAAGTACAAGGAAGAACTGGTTGGCGAGGAGAACTATTCCCGTTTCGGAAATAAGTTTCCTTTGTTGATAAAGTTCATTGACGCTAAGCTGGATTTGTCCATTCAGGTACATCCGGGAGATGAATTGGCCAAGAAACGGCATAACAGCTTTGGCAAAAATGAAATGTGGTATGTCATTGCCGCAGACAAGGGTGCCAAACTGATTTCGGGCTTTTCGGAGCAGATTACTCCCAAAGAATACAAGGAACGGGTATATAACGGGACTTTTGCCGAAGTACTTCAGACTTGCGACATTCAGCCGGGTGATGTATTCTATGTGCCAGCAGGCCGTGTACACGGCATCGGGGCCGGTGCATTTGTGGCTGAAATTCAGCAGACTTCGGATATCACTTACCGCATTTTTGACTATAACCGGAAGGATAAGGACGGGAAGTCGCGCGAACTGCATACGGCACAGGCTTTGGATGCCATTAATTTTGCCGATGTACAGGATGATTTCCGTACATCTTACGAGCATTTGAAAAACGAGCCGGTGGAGATTGTAGCAAGTCCTTATTTCACGACTTCTGTTTATGATATGACGGAAGAAATCTCCTGTGATTACTCTGAACTTGATTCGTTCGTCATCTTTATCTGTACGGAAGGAACTTGTCGGATGACGGATAACGAAGGCAATTCGTTTACATTGTGTGCGGGTGAGACGGTGTTGCTTCCGGCAACAACCCAAGAAATGACCATCGTGCCAGAAGGGAGTGTGAAGTTGCTAGAAACTTATGTGTGACAGTAATTGTTGAAAATAAATGAGGCCGCTTCTGGATTTCGTTTGAAAGGAGCGGCCTTCTTTATGGATGAACGGCTGAGAAAAGTGATGGGTGTGCTATCTGAAAGACCTTCGGAATCTTTTCATCAGTTTGATGCCCAAGACGATGCCGTCAAATATAGCCATACCTGTATTGAATGCCCGCATCATGGCACCAGCCTTCTTGGTGGTAGGTATGAAAGGGGTAAGCATGTTTCGCGTCAGGTTTGTCATCACCTCTTTCTGTTGGTCGAGCTCTTTCTTGAGCTGGGCTTTGCGCTGAATGATGTTTTCTAACGTGACGGTTTGTGAGGTGGGGATATTGTTCATTATCGTATGGCTTATTATTTGGATTTGTCAAGAAACAGACTGGCTATGAATTTGACCATCGGGTCAATAATCAGTTTCTTGGGGTAAATGTAAAGCAGAACCATCAGCAGAATGTGTAAGCAGGCTATCAGACCAAAACTGATGACAAGTCCGCCCACCATGGGGCTTATGACATAGGCTAGCGTAAAAGACAAATAGAACAAAGCCACCATGCCCAAGATGATGATTAAAAGCAACAGGATGAGGTTTGAAAGCAGTATGGATAACTTTTCAGTTACTTCCAGCTTGGTGTATTCTTTCTGGAGTTCCAGATATTTCTTGAACTCGATGACCAGTTGCCGGATATTTTCAATGCTTTTGTCGTCTCCAAACATAGTGGCTCTGTTTTTGGGTCGGTTTATTCAGCAGATTCGCCTTTGATTTCTGCGGCAATTTCGTCTACCAGGTTGTCCATGTCGTTGCGGTTCAGACGGATGCCTTTCTTGCGGAGAATCTCTGCAATTTTGTTACGGGTGTCTTCTCCTTTTTCGGGAGCGAATAATACGCCAAGAGCTGCGCCTACTGCTGCGCCGCCCAAGAATGCTGCTAAAATGTTCAATCCTTTCATAATAATGTTCCTTTCTTTGTTTTTAAAAGTTTATGTAGCAAAACTAACGATTTTTTTTTGAAAACAATTCTTTTTCCTCTTTTTTTTCTTACAATTTGCAAAGTTTATTGGATTGGAGGGTTGAACGGGCCTGAAAGGGGGCGTGAGGCCTCTGTCCGGTGACGAAATACGGCTATGAGATACTCGTGAAGGCCGTGCATGGCGGGGCTTCGGTTGTTGCTCATAGCCGGTTGCGGATTGCCTTACGGTTGTAGGGAACCTTCGCTTATTTTGTCTTCTTCTCAAGTTTCGGTTTTATCGACTATACCTTCATATAACAATTAGAAGATGTTTTGAGCGAAGCTAAACTTGCAGGAGTTAAAGGAATTAAAAGGAAGCCCCCTCCTACTCCCCCCGAAGGGGAGGGACCCCCCAAGGTGGGCTTAGGAGTAAAAGCCGATAGACAAGAAAATGAAGAATGAAGAATGATGAATGAAGAATTTATTAATCATTTACCATTAACCATTTACCATTCATAAAAGGTATCGGCTTAACTCCTTAACTTCTTAACTACTTAACAACCAGATAAATATTAAATCCGGAACTTAAGCTTTCTTCTTCTTGACTCCCTGGTAGATGAGGAAGAGGACCACCACAACGGCAATGCCCAGGATGGCGTAGCCCAGTTCGTGACTGTATTTGGTGGCCAATACATAGACATCGTTGGTAGTCTTGAGGTCGGTGAACTTATAAATCAGATAGCCGATGGTGGCCAGAATGGAGTTCCAAATGCCGGCCCCTAAAGTGGTGTAGAGCAGGAAAGGACCCATTTTCATGCCGGCCAGTCCGGCAGGGATACTGATGAGCTGGCGTACGGCGGGGATGAGACGCCCGAAGAAGGTGGAGGCCACACCGTGTTTCCTGAAGTATTCTTCGGCATGGCGTACTTTCTCTTCGTCGATGAGGCATAGGTGTCCGAAGCGGCTGTTGGCAAATTTATAGACGATGGGGCGTCCCAACCACTTGGCCAGGTAGTAGTTTACCAATGCGCCGAGGTCGGCTCCGATGGTGGCGAACACCACGACCAGAAAAATGTTCATACTGTCGTCGGCCATTGCCTTCCATGCGGCGGGCGGCACTACGGCTTCCGACGGAAACGGTATGAAGGAGCTTTCGATGGCCATGAAGATGGTTACTACCCAATAATTCAGATTCTCTAAAACCCATTTGAGGAGTTCTGCAACTGATTCCATGTTTTAAAGTTGTTGTTTTTATGATGAAAAATAGAATACTTTTATAAGTTCATGAGTTTTCTGAAGATTTTAGTCAGTTCTTCCGCATCGTTTTCTTTCAGCAATCGCTGGATGTTTTCTACATCTTTTGTATTGATGGGGACTTCACAAAGCTGGTTGTATTTCTGGAAGTTCTTCATGTCCATCATCATCAGATAGACTACGGACAGTCTTTCATTGATGCCTTCAAAGTCTGGCTCCATTTCTTTAACATGTTCGAAGGCCATTTGGGCAAATTCCAAATCTCCGGCTTCCAGACAGTTTTCACCGATATCGTACCATGTGTCGGCATAGGGTGAGTAAAGTAATGCCATGGACCATCTTTGGGCAGCTTTTTCACGGTTGCCTTCTTCTAGATAGATACGTCCTTCTATCAAATGGGCGTCTATGTCCTCCGGATTGATTTCGTATGCTTTCTTGCAATATTGGTGGGCTTTACGCTTGTTTCCCAACTTGTGGAGGCAAAGGGCTGCATTGGCATAGAATAGTGAAAGGGATTCTGAGTCTGGAGCGCTTGTACGGATGGCTTTCTCCAGGAATTTATAACCTTCTTCCCATTCTCCGTTTGTCAGTTTGTTCATGGCGATGACGCTGTTCACAAAGTCAGGTGCCACAATCTTGTACTTTTCGGCTATCAAATAGTTTTTTATGGCCTCTTCTTCGTTACCGAGATGAAAGAAGGCGTGTCCACGAGTAAGATAAGCTTCGGCATATTCTTCGTCACTGACGATGGCATAGTCGCAGGCTTCAATGGCTTTGTCATATTGTTGTGTATCAAGGTAACAGCGAGCTAGTCCGTACCAATAGGGAGCAGAGTAAGGATTTCTGTCTATTAATTTATTGTAGAACTTGATTGCTTCTTCATTTTTTCTTTCTGCATAAAGAAGATCGGCGGTAACTGCTATGTATGCTTCGTCGTCGGTGTATCGTTCCTCGCCTTGTTTCAACCATGCTCTAGCTTTTTCTAGGCAAGCCATATCAATGAAAGTATAGACTATTTCAACGATATCGGCTAAAGTTTCTTCGCCTTTAATCGTATCGAGCAGCTTTTCTGCTTCGTCCATTCTTCCTTCACCTAATAAAATGTTTGCTTTCAATATTTTTACCTCTGGTGAATAGTCGTCGCGTATGCTGTCCGCTATTTGTTTGGCCTTTTCTCGATTTCGGGAGTCTAAATACAGATAAGCTTGTTCCACCAGTAATGGGGTGCTTTCAGGGTGTAGCTCCAGCCCGTATACTGTAATTTCCATGGCGGCTTCATGTTTGCCGCGAAGGGCATACCAGTCTGCCAAATCTGCACAATCGTCTGCATCCAAATAAATGGATTTCCCTTCGGTTTTGGCCGCTTCGTATTGTTCAGATAGTTCAAACAATTCTTTGTCCCTTCCGGAATACAGGTTCTTTCTATTCATTGATGATGAGTTCCTTTTTTTGCTCGTTATAAACTTTCTGTTGGATTTTTATAAAACGTGCAGGGACGGAGTTTCCGTCCTTGCACGCTTAGAAAATAGTTTCAAAGACGTGTGATGCTTGGAAAAAGTCGGATAAGGGAGCTGTTTGACTTTATTTCTCCAAGCATTTTAGTCCCGATGAATCCAATCCCGTCATTTGTTGATTTTTCCCCAAGTGTCCTTCAAACCTACCGTACGGTTGAATACCATCTTCTCGGGCGTGGAGTCGGGGTCTACGTTGAAATAGCCGATGCGTTGGAATTGCAGGTAGGTGAGGGGAGCCATGCCTGCGGCAAACTTCTCGATGTAGCAGCAGGGCAGTACTTGGAGAGAGTCCGGATTTATGATTTCCTTCATGGCAGTCAGGGCGTCGCAATTCTTTGCTTCGCGGATGGCGGCCAACTCGTCGCGCGGATTCTCCACCTTCCACAAGCGGTCGTACAGGCGTACTTCGGCTTCAAGACAATGGGCGCAGCTCACCCAATGCAGGGTACCTTTCACCTTGCGGTTGGCGCCCGGCATTCCGCTTTTTGACTCGGGGTCGTATTCGCAATAGACTTCCACTACCTCGCCTGCTTCGTTTTTCTTGCATCCTGTACACTTGACGATGTAGGCGTTTTTCAGGCGCACTTCCTGACCGGGAGTCATGCGGAAATATTTCTTGGGAGCGTCTTCCATAAAGTCATCACGTTCCATCCACAATTCGCGGCTGAACTCGATGAGGTGACTGCCTTCTTCGGGACGTTCGGGGTTGTTGATAGCTTCCATCTCTTCAACCTGCCCCTCAGGATAGTTGGTAATGATGAGCTTCACGGGGGTCAGCACGGCAGATATACGTGTGGCTCGTTCGTTCAAGTCTTCGCGGACGGCGCTTTCCAGCAGGGCGAACTCGTTCAGGGCATCGTAGGTGGTATAGCCAATCTTGTCGATGAACTTATGGATGGACTCGGGCGAGTAGCCGCGACGGCGGAAACCACAGATGGTCGGCATACGGGGGTCGTCCCATCCGTTGACCAAGCCTTCCTTAACGAGCGTCAGCAGGTTGCGTTTGCTCATCAGGGTATAGCTCAGATTCAGCTTGTTGAACTCATACTGGCGGGGGCGGTTGTCGTCCAGGTCCTTGCCTTCTTTCAACCAGTCGACGAAGAGGTCATATAACGGGCGGTGAACTACGAACTCGAGCGTACAGAGCGAGTGGGTGACACCTTCGAAGAAATCGCTTTGTCCGTGGGCAAAGTCGTACATCGGATAGGCTTTCCATTTGGTGCCTGTGCGATGATGGGGATGCTTCACCACGCGGTAGATGATGGGGTCGCGGAAGTGCATGTTGGGATTGGCCATGTCAATCTTGGCGCGAAGCACCATGGCACCTTCCTCAATCTCTCCGCTGTTCATCTTCTGGAAAAGCTCCAGGTTCTCTTCGATGGGGCGGTTGCGGAAGGGGCTTTCCACGCCGGGCTGGGTGGGAGTGCCCTTCTGGGCGGCAATCTGTTCGGAAGTCTGTTCGTCAATGTAGGCTTTTCCCTCCTTGATGAGGCGGATGGCAAAGTCCCAGAGTTGCTGGAAGTAGTCAGAAGCATAGTATTCGTTGCCCCACTGGTAGCCCAGCCACTGGATGTCTTCCTTGATGGCTTCCACGTACTCTACGTCTTCTTTGGTAGGGTTGGTGTCGTCAAAGCGCAGGTTGCAGACGCCGCCGTGTTTGGCGGCGATGCCGAAGTCGAGGCAGATGGCTTTGGCATGTCCGATGTGGAGGTAGCCGTTGGGCTCGGGCGGGAAACGCGTCTGTACTCTTCCCCCATTCTTTCCTTCTTTCAAGTCGTTCTCTACTATCTGTTCAATGAAGTTCAGGCTTTTCTTTTCGCCCGCTTCTTCGTTCTTTATTTCTGCCATAGTGTGTTATAGTTATTCGTATTCTGACGCAAAAATACGACTATTTTTTTGTATATCGTTATTTGACGGGAATATATCCGCTCTTTTTAATGATTTCTTGTCCCGCGGGCGAGAGGATAAATTGGAGGAGCGGCTCCACCTGGTTGGCATTGCGTTGGTTGTAGTAGTAGTAAAGCGGGCGGACGATGGGATAAGTCTTGTTGACGGCGTTCTCCAGTGTGGGGGCGGCAAAGTGAGTGCCGTCGTATGAGACGTTGAGTGACTTGACGCGGGGGGATACGTAGGCAAGCCCTACATAGCCGATGGCGCCGCGTGTCTGGCTGACGGACTGGATGATGGCTCCCGTGGCGGGCATGGAGAGGCTGCTGCTCATGTAGTTCTTGTTCTTCAGCACGCTTTCCTTGAAAAACTCGTAGGTGCCCGAGGAGGTCTCGCGGGAGTAGACTACGATTTTGCGGTCTTCGCCCCCCACTTCTTTCCAGTTCGTGATTTTTCCTCGGAAGATGTCCTCCAGTTGTTGGCGTGTCAGTTGGCTGACTGGATTGGACGGATGCACCACTACGGCCAGGGCGTCGTAGGCAACGGGAACTTCCACCAGCTCTTCGCCGAGTTTTTTGGCTTTCATCTTCTCGCTGAACTTGATGCTTCGCGAGGCCATGCCGATGTCGGTCGTCCCGTCCAGCAGGGCGGATATGCCTACACCCGAACCTCCGCCTGTCACGGTGACGCGGGCGTTGGGGTGGAGGGCCATGAAGCGTTCGGCGGTCTGTTGCGCAATGGGGAGTACGGTGTCGCTTCCCTTGATGCGTTGTGCCTGCACGTTGTTGGCCGTCAGCGTGAGGAACAGAACGGCCAGCAGGATGAGTGGGGTTTTCACTGAGTTTTGCATAATGGTTCTTGTTAGTTGGGCGACTTCCTCCTTTGGAATAAAGGCGGAAATCTGTTTTCAAATCTTTGTTGCAAAGAAAACAAATGGATGTTACATTTGTTTTACAAACAGTGTCGGGGGAGGGGTTGTAATACAAATGTAATACACTTGTAACATTTCTTTCAAACTCCAGTCACACTTCCTTAACACGTTCTCCGTTTCTTTGCATACAGAAATCAATAGGCAACATGAAGAAGTTTTTTGAAAAGATTGTTGAAGGCATACTGGCATGCAGCGGTTTCGTCACCAGCCTCACCATTGTGCTCATCGTCCTCTTCCTCTTCTCGGAGGCGGTGGGGCTGTTCAGCAGCAAGGTGATAGAAGAAGGCTATGTGCTGGCCTTGAACAAAAATAACCGTGTGGAGGAGCTCTCACCCCTCCAGATAAAGGACGTGTTTGATGAAGAAATCACCAACTGGGCGCAGGTAGGGGGCGAGGACATGCCTATCAAGGTTTTCCGCCTGGAGGATATTACCCAATATTATAGCGAAGACGATTTGGGCGCCGCTTACGAACATGCGGGCCGCTGCATCACCGACCTGGTGGAACGTACACCGGGCATCATCGCTTTTGTGCCCCGACAATTCATTGTACACCCTGACTCAGTGCATTTGCTGAAGGACAATACCATTTCTGTTAAAGATGTGTTTGCAGGCGCCGAGTGGTTTCCCACGGCCACTCCCGCGCCTCTGTTCGGCTTTCTGCCGCTGGTGGCGGGCACCTTGTGGGTCAGCTTCTTTGCCATTCTCATTGCCTTGCCTTTCGGGCTGGCGGTTGCCGTCTACATGTCCGAGGTGGCCGATTCGCGGGTGCGCAACCTGCTGAAGCCCGTGGTGGAGTTGCTGAGCGGCATCCCGTCGGTGGTCTATGGCTTCTTCGGGCTGATTGTGATTGTGCCCTTCCTGCAACAGGTGTTCGACCTGCCTGTGGGCGAGAGCGGGTTGGCGGGCAGCATCGTGCTGGCCATCATGGCTCTGCCCACCATCGTCACCGTGACCGAGGACGCCTTGCGCAATTGTCCGCGGGCCATGCGCGAGGCCAGCCTGGCGTTGGGCGCTTCCCAGTGGCAGACCATTTATAAGGTAGTGATACCTTACTCCATATCGGGCATCACGTCGGGAGTGGTGCTGGGCATAGGCAGGGCTGTGGGCGAGACGATGGCGGTACTTATGGCGACGGGCAATGCCGCGGTCATCCCCCATACCATCTTGGAACCGCTGCGCACCATCCCCGCCACGATAGCGGCCGAGCTGGGAGAAGCGCCTGCCGGAGGTCCCCACTACGAGGCTTTGTTCCTGCTTGGAGTTGTCTTGTTTTTCATCAGCCTGCTGATTAACTTTACGGTAGAAGCCGTCTCTTCGAGGAGGAACCGATGAATGGGGTGGTTATGTCACGGTATGATAGAAAACAGGGTGGCGGAATTGAAACAACGCATGTTTTCAAAAGGTATAAAGTCGGAAACAGGCGGTCAGGAAAAAGTTTCAAAAGTTGTCGTGACAATGAAACCTTTGGTTTCAAATTGGTTTCATCGGTTGAAACCATCGGTTTCATTGAATGAATCTACCGGTTTCATTGCTTGAAACCAGTAGTTTCAAGCAATGAAACCATTTTGAAGATTAGGGGAAAGAAAAAAGAGAAAGAAGACTGTTGCGGAAACATCTGTTATGAATCCGGCATTTGATGAGCTGGTTTGATTCCGCCGACGGGTATATAAAAAGAATAAACGAATATGATTCATAAAAAACAACTTTCACAGAGTGTGGCCTTCGGCCTGTTCCGCCTGCTGAGCGTGGGCGTGGTGCTTGTCCTGTTTTCCATTTTGGGATTCATTATATATAAAGGTATAGGAGTCATCAGCTGGGAGTTCCTGACCACGGCTCCTGCCGACGGCATGACGTCCGGCGGCATCTGGCCCGCCATTGTGGGCACTTTCTGCCTCATGGCGGGCAGTGCGCTGTTCGCCTTCCCCGTCGGGGTGATGAGCGGCATCTACATGAACGAATATACGCCCAAGAGCTGGGTGGTGCGCTTCATCCGTGTGATGACCAACAACCTGAGCGGCGTGCCTTCCATCGTGTTCGGCCTGTTCGGCATGGCTTTGTTCGTCAACTACCTGGACTTTGGAGACAGCATCCTGGCCGGTTCGCTTACCTTGGGCTTGCTGAGCCTGCCGCTGGTCATCCGCACCACGGAGGAAGCCCTGAAGGCCGTGCCCGACAGCCTGCGCGAAGGAAGCCGTGCGTTGGGAGCCACCAAACTCCAGACGGTGTGGCACGTGGTACTCCCCATGGGGATGCCCAACATCATTACGGGGCTTATTCTGGCCTTGGGACGTGTGTCGGGCGAGACGGCGCCGATACTCTTCACCTGTGCCGCCTACTTCCTTCCCCAGCTTCCCACCGGCATCTTCGACCAGTGCATGGCCTTGCCCTACCACTTGTACGTCATATCCACCAGCGGCACCGACATGGAGGCACAGCTTCCCATAGCCTATGGGACGGCACTGGTGCTGATAGTCATCATTCTGCTGGTGAACCTGCTGGCCAACGCCTTGCGGAGGTTCTTTGAGAAAAAGGTGAAGAGCAACTGAGAACGTCTACAGGAAGGCGGTCGCAGACAATATGCAACGATGTTACGAAAAATAAATGAAACGATATGGCAAATTTGAACAAAATAGATACTCAAGACGTGAACTTCTGGTATGGGGATTTCCATGCCTTGAAGGGAATCACCCTGGGGATTGAGGAGAAATCTGTAGTGGCTTTCATCGGCCCTTCCGGGTGTGGCAAATCCACTTTCCTGCGTCTGCTCAACCGCATGAACGACCTGATACCCGATACCCGCCTGACGGGTAAAATTCTGATAGACGGCCAGGATATTTACGGAAAAAACGTGCGGGTGGATGAACTGCGGAAGAATGTGGGCATGGTCTTCCAGCGCCCCAATCCCTTCCCGAAAAGCATTTTCGAGAATGTGGCTTATGGCCTTCGGGTGAACGGGGTGACGGATGCAGCCTTCATCAGGCAGCGTGTGGAGGAAACTTTGCGGGGAGCTGCCCTGTGGGATGAGGTGAAAGACAAACTGAAGGTGTCCGCCTACGCCCTTTCGGGCGGGCAGCAGCAACGTCTTTGCATTGCGCGCGCCATGGCGGTGTCGCCTTCGGTGTTGCTGATGGACGAGCCGGCATCGGCTCTCGACCCTATCTCCACGGCCAAGGTTGAGGAGCTTATCCACGAGCTGAAGAAGCAGTACACCATCGTGATCGTTACCCACAACATGCAGCAGGCGGCCAGGGTCAGCGACCGCACGGCGTTCTTCTACATGGGCGAGATGGTGGAGTATGGCGATACCAAAAAGATATTTACGCATCCTGATAAAGTGGAGACGCAGAATTATATTACAGGACGCTTCGGATAACAGAATCATCAGTAACTAACATAAAAGAATGACATTATGGTAAAATTTATCGAATCGGAACTCGTCTTGTTGAAAAAGGAAATAGACGAAATGTGGACTTTGGTGTACAACCAGCTTGACAGGGCAGGAGAGGCGGTTCTCACCCTCGACCGCGAACTGGCCCAGCAGGTACTGGTGCGCGAACGGCGCGTCAACGCCTTCGAGCTGAAGATAGATAGCGATGTGGAGGACATCATTGCCCTCTACAATCCGGTAGCCATCGACCTGCGCTTTGTGCTCGCCATGTTGAAAATCAATACCAATTTGGAACGTCTGGGCGACTTTGCCGAAGGCATAGCCCGTTTTGCCATCAATTGCAAAGAGCCTGCGCTGGATGCCGAGCTGATAAGGAATCTGCGTCTGGAGGAAATGATTGGTCAGGTGCTTTCCATGCTCGAGCAGACCAAAAAGGCTTTGCAGGAGGAAAATCAGGAACTGGCCACTTCCGTTTTCGTCAAGGACAATTTGCTGGACGAAATCAACTCCAATGCCGCCACAGTACTGGCCGATTACATCGCCAAGCATCCGGAGAACGCCTTGCCGTGTCTGAATCTGGTCGGTGTCTGCCGAAAACTTGAACGTTCTGGCGACCATATTACAAACATTGCAGAAGAGATTGTCTTCTTCCTTGATGCCAAGGTTTTGAAGCATAGCGGCCGTACGGATGAACAATATCCGCAATGACAGTCGGTGACTGAAGTTTTTATGATATTTTTAGGCTTATATGAAAAATAGTCTTATATTTGTCAACTGAAAACGGGTTTAAATATGGAGAAATGCTTTGAAATGATAACAAATCCAAATGATTTCTCAAAAATATGTTATATGACATGTTTTTTAATTTGGCTGGTATCACTAAAAGCCCCTATATTTGCACCGTTATCCTGAAAACAATCTTTTTACCTTAAAAAAAACTAATACCTATTGAAAACTGAAAAGGAGGCTTTGTGAAAAGCTTCCTTTTTTTATGCTTCCCTGTGCCCATAATTTTTGGCCTTCCGATGTGCGAATGTGGAAAATATCACGTACTTTTGTGGAGTTAACTTTTACCGTAACTTTATCAGACAATCATTATTATGTTTTCCGGAATTGTAGAAGAATGCGCCACGTTGGTGGCAATGGTCAAGGAACAGGAGAATGTGCACTTTACCTTCACCTGCTCTTTTGTAAACGAACTGAAGATAGACCAGAGTGTATCTCACAACGGCGTATGCCTGACCGTGGTCAGCATCGAGGGTAATACCTATACGGTAACCGCCATGAAGGAGACCCTGGACCGGTCCAATCTGGGACTGCTCAAGGTGGGCGATGAGGTCAATGTGGAGCGCAGCATGATGATGAACGGACGCCTGGACGGGCACATCGTGCAGGGACATGTAGACCAGACGGCCACCTGCATCGGCCTGCAGGATGCCGAGGGAAGCTATTACTTTACCTTCCGCTATGCCTTCGACAAGGAAATGGCCCGTCGGGGATACATCACTGTGGACAAAGGCTCGGTGACGGTGAACGGTGTCAGCCTGACCGTATGCAATCCTACTGACGACACCTTCCAGGTGGCCATCATTCCCTATACCTTCGAACACACCAACTTCCACGCCATCCGCGAGGGAAGTGTGGTGAACCTGGAGTTTGACATCATTGGCAAGTACATCAGCCGCATGATAGAATACGCCAAGTAGAGAACACGAACCATGAGTCCTACAACCGACTGGCGTCCGTATACAATGACAATGGATTTTCTTCAACTGGCCGCTTCCCGACAAAGTGACAGGGCATACGATACAGACAAACCTGTAGAACCGGAAAAGCTGGAACGCATCTTGCAGGCAGCCTGCCTGGCTCCCTCGGCCTGCAACGCCCAGCCGTGGAAGTTTGTGGCCATAACCGACCCGGAGCTTGCAGAGAAGGTAGGCAGGGCAACCGCAAGTCTGGGCATGAACAAGTTTGCACGCAATGCGCCTGTCCACATTCTGGTGGTGGAGGAATCGATGAACGTCACCTCCTTCCTTGGAGCCAAAATCAAGGATAAATATTTCCCTTTGATAGACATCGGCATTGCTGCCGCACACATTGTCTTGGCTGCCGAGAGCGAAGGGCTGGGCTCTTGCATTTTGGGGTGGTTTGACGAAAAGGAAATCAAGAAGCTGACAGGCATACCCGCCAATAAGCGTCTCCTGTTGGACATTACCATCGGCTATCCCGCCAAGGAAAAGCGGAGGAAGGCCCGCAAGCCGAAGGACAAGGTCGTGTCCTACAACCACTACTGACCGCTCGGTCATACCTAATCCGGGAGCGGATTATGAACCGGATGCAGGAGTCCTTGTTGAAAAGATAAATTGAGGCCGTTGGGAGGTTCTTGTTGTACTTCTCAACGGCTTCGTTTTTAAAAATCGGTCTGAAAAGCCATGTGCGTGTGTCATATTTTATACACTCCGTACAGTTACGTTCTCTCCGTCATTAGCCATTCATCACCGGTTTTTTCATCCAATTGAAAATGTTGTGAATGTCATAAAAATACTTGCAAAAAGTTGCTTTAGGAGACTTTTTGCTGACATGACGTTTTTATGAAAAGCGCTTAATAAGAGCCGGAAGGGTACTTGTAGAATGTCGGGTGCTGCCACCATGCAAGCGTCGTCCGTCTACAATGCTTGTTCCGTCCACTCAGATTGCTTGTTCCGTCCGAGCAAATTGCTTGTCCGAAGCGTGCAAAAATGCTTGTCGGGTATGCCCCAAAGCCTTCTTGCGACCTGCGGGGAGGACCGTTGGCTCTTCCAAAGTGGCTTTGGAGAGTTGTAAAGTGGGTATTTCTCGTCTTTGGAAGCCGTTTTTTTCTCTCTTTCAAATGTAAGGATTTTGCTATCGTCTTGCCATGCAGATAATTATGGAGTTCCGCTTCCGTTTTTTCGTGCAAGCCTGCCGGAAGGCCGAAAAAACGGATTCTCGCGCATTAGGAAAGTCAGAGTGTCAAAATGTAAATGGAGGAGATGGCGGGCAATATGCCAACTATAAGTTCATGCAGGTTGGGGCAACTCCGGAACTTGAACTCTGTTTTCCGTTTCCTGTTCGTTGAAGTGTATCAACATGGGGTTTCGGACCGAACCGAATGCCTTCCTTGTTAACCGTTAATCGCCGAACGGAAAATTACAGGTCCTTCAGCAGCACTTCCCGGGAGTTTTTGTAGTAGTCTTCGCGTGCCCTCAGCAATGCCTTCCATTCCCCCCTGAACTCGTGGTCTTTGTCTATCTTGAAATCTTCCGAGCCGTGGGTATAGAGACGGTCGAGCAGCATGGCTACATTCAGTTTGTTGATGTCGATGGAAGGTTGGTAGGCGATGTCTTCGCTTTTCTCGTCGGTCACAACTTCGTGCAGCAGGCCTGTCTCTTGCAGCTCGTAGAGCACCTGGTGGGTGAGGCGGACGGGTATCTGGCATTCGGTGGAGATTTCTTCGGCCGTATAGGGCTTGTCGCCTTTCTCAAAGCGTTTGGCAATGATGGACATGATGAGTACCGCCACGAAGTCGCGGAAGCGGCGGCTGATGTTGCGCGTATCCTTGTCGAAGTTGAAGTTGTTGATGTTCTGCCCGGCGTATGTCAGTTCGGCTCCGAAGAGGCAGATGGTCCACGAAATCTGCATCCACAGGAGGAAGAGCGGCAGGGCGGCAAAGCTACCGTAGATGGCATTGTAGCGCGACACCCACAACTGGCTGCTGATGTAGAGGAACTGGAAGGCCTGGTGGGCCGTTCCGGCCAGCACGCCCGCAATGAGCGCGTGTTTCAGCTTCACCTTGGTATTGGGCATGAACACGTAGAGGGCCGTAAACATACCCCACGAGAGGACGAAAGGGATGAGGCGTATGAGGAATTTGCCCAGAGGGGCCAGCAGGGTGAAATCTTCCACGTTCTTCACCATGGTGCTCATGAAGATGGATAGACCGCCGGAAACCACAATCAGGATGGGCATCAACAGGAGCATGGAGAAGTAGTCTGTAATCTTGCGGTACATGCTGCGCGCCTTCTTCACCTGCCAGATGCGGTTGAAGGTTATCTCCATGCTGTTGATCAGGTTCAGCACCGACCAGAGCAACATGATGAGACCCACTCCGATGAAGACGCCGCTCTTGGCCTGCGCCAGGTAAGAGTCTACAAGCTGGAAGATGATTTCTGTGGTTTCGGACGGACCGCCAAACCCACTCAAAATCTGACTTTCCATCAGATTGTCGAACCCGAAGCCGCGCGCAATGGCAAAGACAATGGCCAGTATCGGTACAATGGCCAGCAAGGTGCTGTAGGTCAGGGCGGCGGCTTTGTTGACGATGCGGTCTTGGGTGAACCGGCTCACGCAGAGATAGATGGTCTTGATGATGTTATACAGGGAGAAGGTTGTCTTGGTAACTTCGTCCTCCGTGATACGCCAGATGTCGTACGTGAGGAATTTCCAGAGAGAGGCGATGCGCTTGTTCATATTCTTGAGTCCACCGGTTAGTTTCAGCTTGCGAAGTTTGTCAATAATAAGAAAACAGTCGGCCTGTAAGCCGGGTTCTGTTCTTGCCGGACAGGAACCGGATAAGGCTTTTTTTATATGAAAACAAGACTGCCCTCCGTTTTTGTTCCGCCCCTCAAGCGTCTGCCATTTATCTGAACCGCATGTCACCACGACGGCTTTAGCGGTCTACCCTCCGACATGGAGCGAGCAACTCTCGATAGCGTCGGTTTACATGACCTTACAACTCCCAAGACGCACAGCCCTTGTGTCGCCACAAGACTGGTAGGCTCTTACCCTACCTTCTCACCCTTACCGGGGAAGCCCGGCGGTTGTTTTCTTCTGCGTTACTCTACCCTCGCGGACAGCTTTCTGTTAGGAAGTGGGATGCTCTGTGTTGCCCGGACTTTCCTCCTGCACGGGTGTGCAAGCGGCAGACCGGCCGACTGTTTTGTCCGGCAAAGATAGGAAAATTGTTGCATAATTGCGGAAAGAATGTAGGGTAATTCAATTTTATTTGTAGCTTTGCTTTGACAAATTAACTCTCTAATGCTTTTACCGATGATAAAATATGTCTCTTTGCTCTGTTTCTTCTGCCTTTTTGTTTCACAGGAACTGACTGCTTCCGTAGGAGGCGAACACCCGCTGCCTGCAGACATCCGTCTGTTGTCAGACAGTTTGAAGCGGTTTTATGCCCCCGACCGCCGGGTGGCGCTGTTCGATGTGGACTATGCCTGTGCAGGCAAGAACGTGATGCTGCGGGGTGAAGTTACTTCGGCCGCAGCCAAAGCGGCCTTACTCGGCGGACTGGAAAAAGCTGGCTATCGGGTGATGGACTGCCTGCAATTGCTGCCCGACGAGGCCGCATTGGAAGGGAAAACCTACGGCGTCGTGAATCTCTCCGTCTGCAACATCCATGTAAAGCCTGATTTTGCTTCCGAGATGACCACGCAGGCGCTGCTGGGCATGCCTGTCCGCATCCTGCAAAGAGACGGCTGGTACCGCATACAGACGCCGGACAACTACATCGCTTGGGTGCACCACGCAGGAGTCTGCCCCATGACTCGCGAGGAGCAGGCGGACTGGAACCGCGCGGAGAAGATTGTGGTAACTGCCCACTACGGTTTCGTCTATACCCGGCCGGACCGCCAGTCGCAAACGGTCTCGGATGTAGTGGCGGGCAACCGACTGAAGTGGACAGGTACGCTTGGCGCTTTTTATCAGGTGGCTTATCCCGACGGACGAACGGGCTATATTCCCAAAGCAGTATCGATGCCTGAAAAGAAGTGGCGGGCTCGTTTGCAGCAAGGGGCGGACGACATCATCCGCACGGCATTCACCCTGATGGGAGTGCCCTATCTTTGGGCCGGCACTTCCTCCAAAGGGGCCGATTGTAGCGGCTTTATACGCACGGTGCTCTACCTGCATGATATCATCATCCCGCGCGATGCCTCTCAGCAGGCTTACGTAGGCGAACACATTGACATAGCCCCCGATTTCAGCAACCTGCTTCCGGGAGACCTGGTATTCTTCGGCCGCAAGGCGACACCGCAACGAAAGGAGAGTGTGGTTCATGTGGGGCTTTATTTGGGCGACGGGCGCTTTATCCACTCACAAGGCGATGTCCACGTCAGCAGCCTCAATCCGGCCGATCAGGACTACGACGCCTTCAACCACGGGCGCCTGCTTTTTGCTACCCGTTTCCTCCCCTTCATCAATAAGGAAACTGGTCTGAACACGACCGACGCCAATCCCTATTATCAGAACAAATAGACCTTGTGCAATGTCTCCGATGAGTCCGGTGACGAACTGTCGCTCTTGGTCCGTTAACATAGATTTCGCCCTCATTTTTTATGTTAAAGCCTTCTGGCCGAGTTAAACTATTCATTCTTCCTTGCGTCATACATACGTTGCAACACTCAATAGGTATAAATATATGACAGTAATTTAAAACGAAAAGAAAGATGAAAAGAATAGCTTTATTATCAGTGTTTGCCCTTTTCGTGGGCGGTATGTCAATGATGGCTCAAGACGCACCTCAGCACCCCCGTCGCGGTAATGACGCACCCGACCCTAAAGTGGTAGCAGAACGCATGACGGAACGGATGGCAAAGGAATACTCTCTGAACGATGAACAGAAACAACAGCTGCTGGAAGCAAACCAGGCGTTGATGGAGAAAACAGGAAACTTTCGTCACGCGTCCCGGCGCCGTCCGCATAAAGGTGAGGCAAGACCGGAAAGAAAGGACAGACCCCAACTGACCGACGAACAGCGTGAACAGCGGAAGGCTGAATTTGAAAAGAGGCGTGCAGAAATGGAAACAGCCCGTAAGGACTATGAAACCCGCCTGCAAAGTATCATGACAAAAGAACAGTATGAGGCCTACAACCAAAAGCAGAAAGAGCGTAAGGCCAAGATGGAAGAACGGAAAAAAGACAGAAGAAAATAATACAGTCCGTGCGTAAAGAAAGAGGACGTATGGTTATGGGGATATCCCACCTTCCCGCGGGAAGCCGTAACCGTCCGTCCTCTTTCTTTCTTTTTCTATGCACATCTGGATTTGGGACGTGGCGAACGGACACTGTTCGCTTCAGGCAGAAATGGAATGCTTTGCATTTATCACAGTACGCCTGTGACGCCATCTCATTTCGTCTTTGATATCATCATTGAACGGCAGTGAAAGGGTGTGAATATATCCATTGCTTCCACAAGCTGCCTCACTCCCAATGCCGGAATCCCCTTTTTCTTAGGTTTCATTTGTATATTTCCAGCCGTTTTCGTTCCTTTGCTCCTCATTTTGGGTAGAACCAGTTTAAAAAAGAACAATGAACAAGCACTTTTTTTTATGGATATGTCTTGCAAGCCTGTTATTGTCGGCTTGCCATTCGTCTCAGAAAGACAGTCAGAATACCTCGGCAACAAGCTTGGAGGACAGCATTGCCAAAGCTGGCCCACAGCGGATGCAGGTATCTGACATCAAGACTACTATTACCTATCAAGGAAAGGAATACTTGTCCGCCGTCAGAAGACAGCCGGACGAAAGCCTGCCCATCGTGAAGAACGAACAGGGCGAGAAGTTTGTAGACAACCGCATCTCTCTGCGCCTCACCTGCAACGGGCAGGTCGTTGTGAGCAAGGTCTTCACCAAAGAGACCTTTGCCTCGCTGGTGGATGCCCAGTTCTTGAAAAACTCCATCCTCGAAGGATTGGTCTTTGACAAAACCGCCCCCGAAGGAATTCTCTACGCCGCCAGTATCTGCTATCCGCAGACCGATCTCTACATTCCTCTTCGCATTACGGTCACCGCAGACGGACAAGTGTCTCTGGCTAAAGAAGAACTGATGGAGGAACCTTACGTAACGGAAGAAAAAGAAGAATAATTCCAGATTCTTTCCAGAAAGCCGACTTACCTTTGATTCCATGAAAATACTGATTGTAGAAGACGAGCAGGACTTGCGGGAAACCATCCGCACCTCGCTTCAAAAAGAAAAGTTCGTCGTAGAAACTGCTGCCGATTACTTCTCGGCGCTGGACAAGATTAACGATTACGACTACGACTGTATTCTGCTGGACATTATGCTGCCGGGCGGAAGCGGACTGGATTTGCTGCGCGAACTGAAACGCTTGCGTCGGAGCGACAGTGTGCTCATCATCTCAGCCAAGGACTCGCTGGACGATAAGGTAGACGGACTGGAACTGGGCGCGGACGACTACCTGACCAAGCCTTTCCACCTGGCAGAGCTGAATGCGCGCGTAAAGTCTCTGATACGCCGCCGCATGGCGCAGGGAGATACCACTTTGACCGTAGGCAACCTGCAGCTCTGGCCGGACAAGCGTCAGGCTGCCGTGGAGGGAACATCTCTCCAACTGAACCGCAAGGAATTTGACCTGCTCTACTACTTCGCCGTCAATCCCAACCGTGTCATCAACAAGATGAGTCTCGCAGAATCCGTCTGGGGCGATAACATCGACCAGGCAGACTCATTGGACTTTATCTATTCGCAAGTAAAGAATTTGCGGAAGAAACTGAAACAGGCCGGAGCAACGGTAGAACTGAAAGCGGTCTACGGTTTCGGCTACAAACTCTCTGAAGTATGAAGCTGCTGCACTATACCTACCGCAAGCTCTCATTGCTGCTCTTTCTGCTGATGGCGGTGTGGGGAGTGCTGTTTTATTGGACTATCATTGACGAAGTGGTGGACGAAACGGACGATACATTGGAGAACTACAGTAACATCCTGATAAATACGGCACTGCACGATCCTTCCATCCTGGAGACCACAGGCACTCTGATGTCCTTCTATACCTTCCGTCCCATTTCTGAGCAGGAGGGCAGACACTACCGGGATGTGTTCTATGACTCGGAGGTTTACATTGAAATAGAAGACGAAGATGAACCGGTGCGGGTGATGCGCACCGCCTTCCGTATGCCCGACGGGCAATACTACGAGCTGACGTTGATGATTTCCATCCTGGAGCGCGACGACATGGTTGAAGCCATGCTCTGGTATCTGGGTGCCCTGTTCCTGTTGTTCCTCATATCCACCTCTATCGGCATCCGGTTGATTCTGAGGGGTGTGTTCCGTCCCCTTCACCGCCTGCTTGAATGGCTGCACAGCATCCAACCCGGCAAGGAAGTGCCGCCACTGGACAATCCGTCGAACATACGTGAGTTCCGCCAGTTGAGTGAGGCGGCTGTAGACATGGGAAATCGCAGTTATAAGGCATACGAGGAGCAGAAGCAGTTCATCGAGAATGCCTCACACGAACTGCAAACTCCACTGGCCATTGTCCGTGGCAAAGTGGAACTGCTGGCAGAAAGCGAATCTCTGTCCGAAGCACAAATGAAAGAACTGGATGCCATCTATTCCACCTTGGGCAGAGCCATCAAACTGAACAAATCACTGCTACTGCTCTCCCGCATCGAGAACGGGCAATATGCTGAAAGCGAAGACGTTTCGGTGGACGAACTGCTGGATACCCTGCTGCCCGACCTGATGGACATCTATGAAAGCAAACAGATTCGTCTGTCCAGGCAGTATGGCGAACGTCCTTTCATCATCCGCTGCAACCATTCGCTGGCCCAGATACTGTTGTCCAACCTGATAAAGAATGCCTTGCTGCACAACCGGGAAGGTGGCCTGTTGCAAATCGTCACAACTCCAGTCTCGCTCACTGTCAGCAATACAGGAGAAGCCCCACTGGACCCGGACAAGCTCTTCAGACGTTTCTATCACAGCATGGACCGCAAAAAGGATTCTACCGGGTTGGGACTGGCCATTGCACAGACCATTGCCCGTTCGTCCGGTCTGAAACTGACTTACCAATGGGAAGAAGGGATGCACTGCTTCCGGCTGGGAAGGTAAAGCTTGGGCTCTCGACTCCTAAAAAGCGGATTCCGTTCCTTTTTCTTGTTAAATATCCCCAAAAAGCCTGTAAACTTCCTTTATTCCTAAATCTTTCCTGATTCTCTGTCGTTATTTGCGCATAAAAGGGATGAAGGCAAGGGCATCCGACTCCTTGCCGGACTTCCGGAATCCATTATTAACACTTAACAGATAACGATTATGAAGAAAGTTCTATCTTTGCTCGTGATGGCTCTCGTGGCCGTTCAGTTTGCTTTTGCAGACGATGTCATTACACAGGATGTCAACCAACTGCCGCTGACAGCCCGCAACTTCATCAACCAGTACTTCACCAAACCTCAGGTAGCCCATATCAAAATTGAAACGGACATTCTGAAGAACAAAAAGTACGAAGTACTGCTGACTAACCGCACCGAGATTGAATTCAACTCCGAGGGAAACTGGACAGAAGTAGATTGCAAGAAGAATGCCGTACCTGCTGCCTTGATTCCCGTATCTGTCAAGGAATATGTACGCCAGAACTTTCCGCGCGAGAGCATTACCAAGATAGAACGCAAGGGAGGGGTGGAAGTGGAACTGACCAATGACTATACGCTGAAGTTCAATAAGAAGGGTCAGTTCGTTGGCATGGATGACTGATTCGGAATAGTATAACAGACAACAATGATGAACCTGCCTAAACCCCGACCGAAGATGAAACATCTGATGTTGGCACTCTGTTCCGCTACCGTTCTTCTGCTTGGCTCTTGCAGCAACGGCAGCGAAGACGAACCTCAGATTGCCGTTCCTGAGAAAGTGTCGAAAGCGTTGAAAACCAAGTATCCGTCCGCCAGTCAAGTGGTATGGAGGATGTCCGGTACACACTATGCTGCCAACTGCCGGATGGACGGCAGGGAGATGGAAGTATGGTTCAATGCCGCAGCCGTTTGGAAACTGACCGAAGTCTCCATTACCTGGGAAGGCCTGCCAGCCCTTGTTTGGACTGGATTCAACGACGGCGCCTATGCCGGATGGACTCATACGGCAGCCTTCTGGTTGCAATATCCAGTCAACCCTCCCCAATACGTGCTCAGTGTGACAAACGGTGGGGAGGCAGTACAACTTTTCTATTCGGCGGACGGACATTTGCTGCAGACGCGTGCCGTCAGCGGAAAGGAAGGAAGCCAATGGCCCATCAACGAGATTGCTGACTGATAAGGAATGCCGTTCCCAAGCACTCACACTCCCACTGCGATAAGTCCTTGTTGGGCATTGGGGAAAGTTCTTAATGAGGCTTGAGAACGGCAGACTATAACATTCTAAAGGGGCTGTATTCTTTTTTACATGGGTTTGTAGTCTTTGGCCAGTCCTCCTTCACTGGTTTCCTTGTAGAGTGAAGGCAGGTCGTTGCCTGTCTGTTTCATTACGTCGACTACCTTGTCGAACGACACGCGATGCATACCGTCGGTGAACGATGAATACAGATTGGCGTCCAGCGCACGGGCGGCGGCGTAGGCATTGCGTTCGATACAGGGAATCTGAACCAGCCCGCATACGGGGTCACACGTCATGCCAAGGTGGTGTTCCAGTCCCATCTCGGCCGCATACTCTATTTGAGCCGGGCTTCCACCGAACAGTTGGTTGGCGGCTGCCGATGCCATCGAGCAGGCGGTTCCTACTTCGGCCTGGCATCCGGCTTCGGCACCGGAGATGGAGGCGTTCTGTTTGACGATGTTGCCGATGAGGCCGGCTGTGGCCAGTGCGCGCAGGATGCGTATGTCACTGAACTCGCGGCTCTTCTGCAAGTGATAGAGCACGGCTGGCACCACGCCGCACGAGCCGCAGGTGGGAGCCGTAACAATGGTTCCTCCGGCAGCGTTCTCCTCGCTCACGGCAAGGGCGTAGGCAAACACCAGTCCGCGTGACTGAAGTGATGCCTTATATCCGCTGGCGCGTATGTAGTAGGTCGAGGCTTTGCGGCGCAGATTTAACGGGCCGGGTAGGACACCTTCGTTGTCCAATCCACGGCGGATGGCGTCTTTCATTGTTGTCCATACTTCGGCCAGATAGTCCCAGATGTCACTTTCCTCACATTCCTTTACGTATTCCCAATAGCTTTTTCCGGTGCGTTCGCACCAGTGCAGTATTTCGGTCAGGTGATTCATCTCATAGACGTCGGGTGTATTGACCGATGTGTTGCCATCCTTTTCTTCAGCCAGTGCGCCTCCGCCTACGCTGAATACTGTCCATGAATCGGTTTCTTTGCCTTCTGCGTCAAGTGATATGAACTTCATTCCATTGGGGTGGAAGGGCAGGAAGATTTTCGGCTCCCAGATGATTTCTACCGGTGCGGCCGGCTGTAGAGTTTCTGTGATGGCCACGTTGGTCATGTGTCCTTTTCCTGTGGCAGCCAAACTGCCGTAGAGGGTTACTTTGAACGAGGCGGCTTCAGGATGCCGTTGCAGGAAAATTTCGGCGGCTTTGCGCGGGCCCATTGTGTGGCTGCTGGACGGGCCTGTGCCGATGCGATAGAGTTCTTTGATTGATTTCATAAGTAGATGTCAGGGCTACGTATATTCTTTGTAATCAGTTCTTTTGTTTATTTGAGTCTGTAGGCTATAATCTTACGTATTTATATTGTAGCTGTTATAGGTCTACCACTGTGATGCCGGCACCGCCAAACTGCACGTGCTCGTCTTGAAAATGACGGACTCCGGGTACGGTTTGCAGGTACTGGCGGATAAGGGTACGCAGGATGCCTGTGCCCGTGCCATGCAGGATACGTACGCGTGAGACACCTACCAGTATGGCATCGTCGATGAAGTAGGTGACGGCCTGTAAAGCCTCGTCGCCCCTCATACCGCGCACGTCGATGTCTTGTTTGAAGTGCAGCTTTTTTTCGTACATGCTGTCCTGTGTCTGGCTGCTGATGAAAGTACTTTTGGTCGGCACGTCGGCCTGACGCGGTTGGGCATTGGTCCGTTCCAGACGGTCTATGCGTATGGTTGTCTTGATGCTGCCGAAAGCTACGACAGCATTCTTTCCGTTCACTTCCATCACTTCGCCTACGGTAGTTTGTCCTTTTATTTTAACAGTCGCTCCTGGTACGATGGCTGCCAGACGTTCAGCCTCCAGTCGTGCCTGGCGTGCAGCCTGCTCTTCGGCAGACAAGGTAGTGGCTTCGCGGCTTTTCTTTTCCTTCTTCCGGTTCTGCTTCTCCTTCAGTTTTTCCATCTTGCGGGCAATCTTATCTTCCTGCTCCTTGTCGGTCAGCACTTCCAGAGACTCCTTGAAGTCGGTCAGTTCCTGCCGCGCCTGACGGGTCTTCTCCTTTTCGGCCTGCGTTTCCTTGATGGTGCGTATGGTGTTCTCAATGCGGGCGTTGGCTTCCTGCATCAGCTGTTCTGCTTCTTCCTTGGCATTGCGCAGAATTTCCTTGCGCGACTTCTGCAACTCTTCCATCTCGGCCTGATAGCGGGCAATGGTTTCTTCCATCTGCTTTTCGCGTTGGCGGATGTTCTGCCGTTTGGTTTCCCAATAACGCTTGTCGCGCACAATGTCCTGCAGGTATTTGTCGCTTTGGATGTACTCGCTGCCTACTATCTCAGAGGCGTCGGCAATGACGTCTTCCGGCAGACCAATCTTGCGGGCTATCTCGACTGCGAACGAACTGCCCGGATTGCCTATCTGCAACTGGAAGAGGGCCTGCATCAGGTGTCGGTCGTACAGCATGGCGCCGTTCACCACTCCTTCGTGGTTTTCGGCAAAGTGCTTCAGGTTCTGGTAATGGGTGGTGATAACGCCGAACGTCTTTTTCAGGTTGAAACGCTTCAGCACGGCTTCGGCGATAGCGCCGCCTATCTGCGGCTCGGTTCCTCCACCAAACTCGTCAATCAGGATGAGGCTGCGTTCGTTGCAGTTCTTCATCATGATTTTCATATTGGTCAGATGCGAGGAGTAGGTACTTAAGTCGTCCTCGATGGACTGCTCGTCGCCAATGTCGATGAATATACTGCTGAAGATGCCGGCACGGCTGCGTTCGTGCATCGGGATAAGCAGTCCGCACTGCAACATGTATTGTAGCAGCCCTACTGTTTTCAGGCAGACCGACTTTCCGCCGGCGTTGGGTCCGGAAATGATGAGAATGCGCCGTTGTCGGTTGAGTTCAATGTCAAGCGGCACTACTTTCTTGCCGTGCTTGGCCAGCGACAGTTGTAGCAGCGGATGTACAGCCATGGCCCAATCTATAATCTGTTCGTTTTCGAGTGCCGGTTTCAGAGCAGCTGTCTGTTCGGCAAACAGGGCTTTGGCGCGGATAAAGTCAATCTCGGCCAGGAACTCGTAGGACAGAAGTACGTCGGGTATCGAGGGCCGCAACAGGTTGGAGAACTCTGTTAGGATGCGGATAATCTCGCGCCGTTCTTCACCTTCCAGTTCGCGGATGCGGTTGTTGGCCTCTACTACTTCTGCCGGTTCTATGAATACAGTCTTGCCACTGGCAGATTCATCGTGCACTATACCTTTAATTTTTCGTTTCAGGGCGGGCACGACAGGAATCACCAGTCGTCCGTCGCGCATGGTGGGCGTGACGTCTTTGTCGACAATGCCTTCCGACTGTGCATTGCGCAGAATGCTGTTCAGTGACCGCGAGATGCTTCCCATAGTGCTGGTCAGTTCGCGTCGGATGCGTGCCAGTTCGGTGGAGGCATTATCTTTTATTTTGCCATAGGGAGACAGAATTCCGTTGATTTTCGCTATCAGTTGCGGGAATACGGTGATGTCGCCCGCCAGTCTGCTCAGGCTGGGGTAGGGGGACGTTTCTTCGTCATCGCTTTTCACTTGCAGGAACCTCACAATGTCCCGAATGGTTTCCAGCGAACGGCGGAGGTCGAACAGTTCCTGTTCATCCAGGTACATTCCTTCAACGCGAATGCGCTTCAGTGACGGACGTACATCGAAAAAGTATTGGGCTGGAAAGTTGTCTTCTTCCCGGATGATACGGACGAATTCACCGACCTGTTCCAGCTTTTCTTCTATTTCGTTAAAGCGGTCGGAGAACCCCATATCGTCAACTCTCTCTTCTCCCAGCGTACTTAAGCACTTCTCTTTCAGTATCTGGCGTATTTGGTCAAAACCTATTTTTTGTTCAAAGTTCTGTGGATATATCATTGGCTTAACCTAATTTGGAGACAAAAATACGATTAATTCATGAAAAAATACCTAATGTGTTTGCAGAATTAAAAAAGATTCGTACCTTTGCAGCGCTTTAAGAGAAAAGCTAATCCGGAATTGGTAATATTGGAGAGGTGGCAGAGTGGTCGATTGCGGCGGTCTTGAAAACCGTTGTACCGCGAGGTACCCGGGGTTCGAATCCCTGTCTCTCCGCTGAACGTATCGGACAAAACCGGACAACGAACAGACAAGTCCCACAAATTCAATGATTTGTGGGACTTTTTTTATCCCCTTATGTCTGCCTTAAAGTACACCATTTCGCCCCTTAAAGACAAAGTTCGTAACCTAACTCGTACCCCCGACAACTAAAAGCATAAAGGGGGTACAGATTGTCTAAAATTGGCGAAGTCTTGTCGCTATTTGGCTTGTCTGCATAAAGCTCATTTTGAGTGAATTAAATTAGTTTTGTAATCTAAAAAATGAGTTTATGAAAAGTACGTTTAGCATCTGTTTTTATGTCAAGAAAGACAAACAGAAAGCCAATGGCATGTACCCCATTTTTGTGCGTATAACAGTGGACGGGATTGCAAGCCGTTTTAATACAAAGTTGGATGTATCTCCTGATATATGGGATGCCAAAGCAGGAAAAGCAGTCGGACGCTCTGCGGAAGCCGGACGTATTAATCGAATGCTGAGTGACATAAATGCTTCACTGAATACCATTTATCATGAAATGCAACGGCGTGATAACTATGTTACTGCTGAAAAGGTGAAAAATGAGTTTCTGGGACACAGCGACAACCATGAAACCATTCTTGCCCTGTTTCAGAAACACAATGACGATGTGAAGCAACTGATAGGTATTTCCAAAACAAAAGCTACTTATCAAAAATACGAAGTGACCAAACGTCATCTTGCCGAGTTCATTCAACGCAAGTACCATCTTTCGGATATATCCATAAAGGAAATAACCCCAATGTTCATTACCGATTTTGAGTTGTATTTGCGTACAGCTTGCAAATGTGGCTACAACACGACCGCTAAATTCATGCAATTTTTCAAACGTATCATCATTATTGCTCGTAATAACGGCATATTGGAAAAAGACCCGTTTGCCAACTATAAAATCCGGTTAGAGAAAGTGGACAGGGGGTATCTGACAGAAGACGAAATAAAAATCATCCTCAAAAAGAAGATGGTTTCTGAACGGTTGGAACATGTCAGGGACTTATTTATCTTTTCCTGCTTCACTGGCTTGGCATATAGTGATGTGGCAAATCTGCGTGAGGAAAATATCCGTAAGTCATTTGATGGCAAACTTTGGATAATGACGAAACGACAGAAAACGAACACAGATGTAAATGTTCCCTTGCTGGATATTCCCAAGATGATTTTGAAGAAGTACAAAGGCAAATTGCCGAATGGCAAGATACTTCCCGTTATCAGCAATCAGCTTGCCCGGCACACGTTCGCCACGACCACCACGTTGGCAAAGGGCGTACCCATTGAAACGGTGTCCAAGATGCTGGGACATACAAATATTGAAACGACCCAAATTTACGCCCGCATAACTAACAGCAAGATAGGCAACGATATGCAAGGGCTTGATAAAAAATTTGTTGGTTGTTGGAATTGAGAAGATTTACAAGGAAATCGCTTTATAATCAGTTGGGGGTATCACAAAATGTGATGCCCCCAACTGACATAATTCAATTTTTCGTTACCTATGACAAACCGGAAACAGACAGGTAACGGTTTTGGTAACGAAATACCTTATAATAGATTGTATTCCAATAAATAGCATCCATTCATCTTGCGGGAAGTCCACCGGGCTACCCGCATTTCTTATATCCTTTTCCTCCGGCACATTCCCCGAAACGCCAGCCGTGCGGGGCATGGCTGACTGTTTTTCGTGAAAAGAGCCTTTGGAAACCCGCACAAGCGTATCGAAAGACGGGCTTCCGACACCCTTGCCTTTCCCGCCCGCTTTGTAAAGTGTTCCCTATCAGATGAAATGGAACAAGAACTTTTATCCCGTTTCCCTATCGGTAAACCCTCCCCCTTATGCAGTCCCCCAGCCGGGAGGTCGTTTTTCACGTTTCAATAGGCAAAGGTAGCTACGGGGGCTTTTGGCTCTGC